>JBAXYC010000065.1:0-3772 GCA_037127615.1 bacterium
CTCGTAGACGATAGTCTCCATCGCCGCACTGTTGTCGGCAGTTGCCTTCTTTACTGCGCGATCGATGGTGTCATTTGGCACATTTTCCTTCTTTGCTTTTTCAATAGCATTCATAAGACCAGGGGAGTGAAGGTTGCCTCCAGATTTTTTCGCCTCAGTCGAAATGAGTTTTACCATCTTTGTAAAAATCTTGCTCTTTTGAGCATCGGTCTTTGCCTTTTGGTGTTTAATTTTTGAAAATTTATTATGTCCTGACATGATATTTTTATTATCTAATAATTAAAGTAATTTTGTCGCACCTTTGATGTCGAGGTGCGCGTATGCTTTGTCGGTCACCATACGCCCGCGCGGTGTACGCTCGAGCAGGCCCTGCTGGATAAGGTACGGCTCGTACACCTCCTCGATAGTGGCCTGTTCTTCCGACAGTGCCGCCCCGAGCGTATTGAGGCCCACTGGACCCCCGTTGAATTTATTGATCATCACCTTGAGAATGTCACGATCAGCGCTATTGAGACCAAGCGTGTCGACGCCAAGCATCGAAAGGGCAGCGTCAACGTCCTTTTTTGTGAGGCGCCCGCCGGTCTTGCCCTCTTTTACCTGCGAGAAGTCGCGGCATCGTTTGAGAAAGTAGTTCGCGGTGCGCGGCGTAAAGCGCGACCGGCGGGCGATCTCGTGCGCGGCGTCCTCGTCGATCGAAATATCTAGTATTTTTGCCGACCGCTGAATAATCTCTCGTATCTCCGCTTCGCTGTAAAACTCCAACTTGAACACACCACCGGAGAAACGCGACCGCAACGGTGACGATATCATCGCGATGCGCGTCGTCGCTGCAATCAAAGTAAACTGCGGCAACTCAAGCTGTATCGTGCGGGCCGACGGACCTTTGCCGATGATGATGTCGAGCGACCCCGACTCCATAGCAGGGTAGAGCACCTCTTCGATGGCTTTGTTGAGTCTGTGGATCTCGTCAATAAAAAGAATATCGCCACGAGATAGATTCGTCAAAACAGAGGCCAAATCACCAACTTTCAGGATCGCTGGTCCGGACGTGACTTTCATTTGCGCGCCAGTCTCTTTTGCGATAAGATGCGCAAGCGTCGTTTTTCCAAGCCCAGGCGGCCCATAGAAAAGGATGTGCTCTGGCGGGTGTTTTCGCTGCTGTGCGGCGGTCAAAAGTATGTGTAAATTGTCTTTTATGTTGTTTTGACCAATATAATCAGCCCATCGACTTGGACGCAGGGTTTGATCCAGATACAGGACGTCTTTTTCTTCTTTTGGGGTATCACTTGACATAAAATATAATCTGTGCTAGGATAGTCAATGAAAAGCTATATAACGCCTTAACAACTAGCTCTATCTAGTTCATAAATCTCTAAGCAATATAACTGGTTTACTCCAGGTATCTGGCATAGCCTTGAGGACGTTCTGGTTACCACCCCGTGTGCGTGTACTGGGGTTATCCTTGAAGCTACGCTTAACTTTTGGTGATCGCATTGAAAGTATTGCTTGGAGATTTTTGCACTCGATACTCGTCCGCAGGGCATTCCTCACCGGACTTTTCTGTACTCAATAGTACTCCTCTTTTCCAAAAGTTCAATTGACACTATGTCTAATAGTGTTTCGTACCGTTTGCGCCACCATTCTTAAACATTTTGTTTGCTTGGGCGAGACCTTCTCTATAGTCACGTTCGGCGTTTGTAAGCTTGGTCTGATTGAGGCGGGCCTCATTTTGTAAATGACTAACATCCTGAGTTGTCTTGATGATTGTTTTTCGGGCGTCCTCGATTTTTCTTTTTTTAAGGCCAATTTCTTGCTTCATTTTTAAAATATTCTGTTCCGCCGTTCGAATATCGGCCTCAAGTTTTTGTACCTCGTTGGTAAGGTTAACATTATCCTGCTCTGCATGTCGGCGCATTTCTTCCTTTGTATGGATTTCCTCGAGATCTTTTTTTGTCTCGAGTTGTAGTGCTTGCAGTGCTTGATTGAGATCCGATGAACTTTGCATATGTTTGTATTAATTAATGTAATTAAATTGCCGCACTCACCTCAACTGGTGTGGGATTTTCTGCTGCAGGGGATATGTCAGTAGGGGAATCTGCGAGAGGTGTCTCCGGTGCGGTTGCCGCCACCGCTTCTGGTGCGACCGTCTCGACCACCTCTCCCTCCGGCTCCATTTTTTTTGTAATAAAAGGCATCTCATCGAGGTCGATGACACGGCGGAGTTCATCCATTGATGTGACACCCTTGAGTACTTTTATGATGCCGTCTTGCTTCATATCGAGGATACCTTGGGGAATAGCAGCGGTGGCAATCTCGCGATCACTCGAACCGTAGTCGATTGCTTTTTGGATTGCTGGGTCACCGACCAGTATTCCTTCATATATACCCATGCGGCCTTTGTAACCAGTGTTGTTGCAAAGATCACAGCCGACAGCTTCCCAGACGACGACTTGTGCACCGTTTTGTGGATGAGCTTCGACAGGCACTTGTGTTTTATCGAAAATAGAATCAATGACGCGAGTGACGATGGCCTTTGCTTCACCTTCGGCGAGTACTTCTTTTTTACAGTGCGAGCAAAGTCGGCGCACGAGTCGCTGCGCAAGTGCCACCGTGAGCGCCGACGGAATAATCTTCGGGTTGACGCCGAGATCGATCAGACGGGGGAAGGTACCCGCTGCGTCATTGGTGTGAAGTGTCGAGAACACAAGGTGACCAGTCAATGCCGAGTTTACAGCAATGTCAGCGGTTTCATTGTCGCGGATTTCACCAACCATGATGATGTCTGGATCTTGACGCACTGCAGCGCGGAGACCCTCGAGGAATGTATAGCCTTTGTCGTTGACCTGTGTCTGGACGATGCCTGGCAAATGATACTCGATTGGATCTTCGATAGTGATAATTTTTATCTGAGGATTATGCACTTTTCGCAAAAATGCATACAGCGTCGTGGTCTTTCCAGAGCCTGTCGGACCGGTAGTGAGGATCATGCCGTTTGGTTTGTCGATTTCTTTAAGAAGAATACCAAGCAGTTTTTCAGGAATGCCAAGCTCTTCGAGAGAGACACTGATGCTTTTTGGATTGAGCAAGCGCATAACAATCGACTCATTATATGCACCAGGGAGGATAGATGTACGGATTTCGATTTCATCAGTAGCGATATGCACGCTGAAGCGACCGTCCTGAGAATTTTTCTTGATGTTGAGTTTGAGGCCAGAGAGGAGCTTGATGCGCGAGAGGAGGAGACCATAGGTGTCTTTATCGAAGTTTACAACATTGACGAGCACACCATCGAGGCGATAACGGAGACGAATGTACTCTTGCTCGGGCTCAATGTGGATGTCGGAAGCGTTTGTGGCGAGTGCCCCAGCGAGGATCGTCTCGAGGATACGCGACACACGGTAGCTTTTTTTCATCGAAAGCGTGCTCTCAAGGATGGTGATGATTGCCGGCAGCCCCTTTGCTTTTTCGACGATAGCAGATATTTCTTCGCTTGAGACGTCGAGAGATCCAGCGTGAGATTCAGAAGCAAATGAAAGATCCTTATACGAACTCCATGCTTTTTCAAGGCTAGCATTTGATGTTACAAAAATAGTAACAATATATCCCTTTGTTTTGAGGCCTTCTACTGCAGCGACAGTTTTTTCATCCTCTGGGTTGCGGATGGCAACTTTTATTTTTTTATCAGCGATCGCAAACGCAGCAATCTTTGCTTCGCGAGAGGTTGGCTCGTCGATAAGTCGAAGAGCATCAGTTTCAATAGGTACGACAGACA
>JBAXYC010000066.1:0-3754 GCA_037127615.1 bacterium
GAAAAACGAGGTCGGAACCGCCAGTGTGGATGTCGAGGGTGTCGCCGAGTGCTTTGGTTGCCATTGCTGAACACTCGATATGCCAACCTGGGCGGCCGCGTCCGAACGGCGCGTCCCAAGAGATTTCCTTGGCATTTTTTACGTCCTGATCTTCGCTAAATTTCCACACTGCAAAATCGCGCGGGTTTTCTTTATCGTACTCGTCATTGGCAATACGCTCGTGAACCTTTGCGTTGGCATCGATGTCGGCGTCAGTCCCTTCCTCTGCGCTTTTGCCGATTTTGAGTTTTGCAAGCGCTCCATAATTTTTAACTTTATTTATTGAAAGATACACGCCATCTTTTGCGACATATGCGACACCCCGCTCGAGCAACGTCGAAATCATAGCGATCATATCCGGTACATGCGCCCGCGCAGAGAGGATATGGTGAGGGCGAAGAATATTTAGCGTATCAATATCGGCAAGAAAAAGCGCTTCATATTTTGATGTGAGCTCAGCGAGTGAAATACCTTCTTCGCCACTGCGGCGAATCGTCTTGTCGTCAACATCGGTGATATTCATCACCTGTGTCACCGCAAAGCCGCGATACTCGAAAACACGACGCACGATATCGTCGAAAACAAATGTTCGTAAGTTGCCGATATGCGCAGTGTCGTAGACTGTCGGTCCACACTGATACATACCAACATGGCCCGCAACGAGCGGTTCAAATTTTTCTTTTTTTCCAGAAAGCGTGTTGTGAAGGGAAATAGGAGTCATGGGTGGTTGGGCTGTGCAGCTATTCTACAACCATTTCTTGTATTTGACGATTGCAAAGATGGTAAAGGCAACGACGAGCATAAACCCAAGGATAATCTCAAAATCGTGTGGCACCCCAACAAGCGGCGTATAGACAGTGTTCATGGTAAAGATTTCGCTGATGACGGTCATTGGAAACGCAATAAACGCCACAACAGTGAGGGTTTTCATCACTTCATTTTGCTTTGTTGAGAGGATAGAGTCATTGGTCTCGCGAAGCTCGTTTAACAGCTCACGATAGTTGCCGACGAGATCGTGGATTTTTGTGTATTCTTTCAAAATATCGTCGACATATGACTTAAAGTCAGGTCCAAAAAAGCGATGCGCAATCGGAGCAAATGCCTCGATGACTTCTTTGTGAAGTCGACTCGACTGTTTGAGGTCGATGAGCTCGCGCGAAATATTCGACAAGACCTCCACCATGTGGCGCTCATCACCATCGAAGATTTTTCCCTCAGCATACACGAGCGATCCCTTCATGCTCTCGAGATCTTTGAGCATGTGTGAATAAATACGCTTGAGCATGTAGTAAAAGATGAAGCCGGCGTGATTGCCGAGATTTTTCTTGTCGATAATGGCATCAGTTTCAAACACTTTTGAAAAATTGTGCAGCGACTCGATCATAGTGTACTTGATCGTAATCAAAAAATCTTTCGCAATAATAAAATCGATCTCTTTTTCCTCGATTGAGTATTTTCCTTTCGCTTTTGTGCGAACAGGAATGTGAAGGACGAGATAAATGTATGAGTCATGATATTCGATGCGCGGCTTTGAATTGTTTGAGCGCATATCCTCGCCGATGCGTGTCGAGAGACCGTACGTGTTGACGAGCTCGAGGATTTCACTTGTAGAAGGACTTTCAACATCAACCCAGGTGAGGTTGTTGTAATGACGTGTTTGAATCATGCACATATTATAGCGCGATGTTGCGGTGCGCGCCATATCTGATAATATGTACCACAATGATTACATTTAATTTCAACAATTTTATTACTAATTTAAAAGGAGGAAGAATAGATCGAAAGGCTGTATCAGTCGGGTTGATCATTGCTGCTATTATCGTCGCTTTTTTGGCTGGAAAACACAGTGGCGCGCAAAGTTTTGCTGACGGTGTGGCAAATAATCTCCCTGCGGACACGACAGTCACGACCGATGCTCAGTTTTCATCTTTTTGGAAGGTGTGGCATCTTCTCGACCAAAAATACGTCGCGGCGGGGAGTACAACCGCTCAGCAGAAAGTGTATGGCGCAATACAAGGCCTAGCCGCCTCAGAAGGTGATCCTTACACCGTTTTCTTCCCCCCAGCTCCGAATGCTCAGTTTCAGAGCGATATCGCTGGGAACTTTCAAGGTGTCGGCATGGAAATTGATGTAAAAAATAATACTCTTACTGTTGTTGCGCCACTCAAGGGCAGCCCTTCAGAAAAAGCAGGTGTAAAGACAGGAGATATTATTTTGAAAATAAATGGCACAAGCACGCAAGATATGGCTACCGACAAAGCGGTGAGTCTCATCCGTGGACCGAAAGGCACGACAGTGACACTCAATATTCTTCGCCAGGGAGGTTCAGCGTCTTCGACCGGAGCTGTTGCACCGATGGATATTACTATTGTTCGTGATATTATCAATATTCCGACGCTCGACACGAGTACACGCGGCACCGGTTCATCCCAGATTTTTATTATTAGTCTATACAGCTTTACTGCAGATTCGCCAAATCTCTTCCGAGCGGCGTTGCGTGACTTTGTGGCATCAGGTGATCACAAGCTCGTCCTCGACCTTCGCGGTAACCCAGGCGGCTATCTCGAGGCTGCGTGGGATATGGCGAGCTGGTTCCTTCCAGCGGGTGACATCGTTGTTACGGAGGATTATGGCGCAAAGGCACCACCTGATATTTTCCGAAGCAAGGGTTACAATATTTTTGCCGGCAAGGGGTTGCAAATGGAAATCCTCGTAAACGGGGGAAGTGCTTCAGCTGCTGAGATCCTCGCTGGTGCGCTTTCACAGCATGGCGTCGCAAAGCTTGTGGGCACAAAGACATTCGGAAAGGGTTCAGTACAGGAGCTCGTGCCGATCACTGCAGACACATCACTCAAGGTGACGATTGCTCGCTGGCTCACACCAAACGGTACGAATCTCTCGCACAATGGTATCGAGCCCGATGTCATCGTGCCGGTGACTGATGCAGATATCACCGCAAAGAACGACGTACAGCTTGGCAAAGCACTGCAGCTTCTCAACGAGCAGCCGTAAATAACACAAGTTTGTGTTAAGATGTTGAATAATCAATAATTACAAAAAACCATGAAAGTTATATTCATCAAAGACGTTCCGAAAGTAGGCCGAAAGTATGAGACGAAAAATATGGCGGATGGGTACGCACTCAATATGCTCATTCCACGTGGATTGGCGATTGCTGCGACTCCCGACGCTGTGAAGCGTATCGAGCTCATCAAGAGCCGTGACGAAGGTGAGCGTCGTGTCAGTGAGGAACTTCTCATGAAAAATATGAAAGACCTCGATGGACAGACGGTCACGATGACTGAAAAGGCAAATGAAAAAGGTCACCTATTTGCTGGCGTCCACAAGGCTGAGATTATTCCTGCGATCGAAGCGCAGACCCGTCTGCAGATCGCTCCCGAATTTATTGTTCTCGACAAGCCGATCAAAGAAGTTGGTGAGCATAAGATAGAAGTAAAGATCAAGGACAAGGGCGTGAAGTTTACGTTGGTTATCAAGGCGAAGTAAAAAATAAAAATATCACACCTATTATATTTTCGAGCACGGATATTTTCTTGGTAGAAAATTCCTCGTGCTCGTCTCGACAGACTCGCAAGTCTCTCAAATACACTAGGTGTAGTATTTTTATCTAGTTACTTTTGCTTCTAGATGAATATACGAGCGAGTTTAATCGTATGATATAAAGGCCGGCATTGCCCCAGACAAAGGGCAACCA
>JBAXYC010000067.1:0-3700 GCA_037127615.1 bacterium
TCTGAGTGCCACCTGAGTTTTTGATACCAACAGCACCAGCAGCTACGTTGACTTTGAGGTTTGCGGGATTTGAACCAGCATCAAACGTGAGCAGATCTGTCTGAGATTTGATACCAGCAAGAGTATCTTCTGTGGCTGGGTTAATTTTGGCGCCAGACGCATTTTTAACCCCCGTCGCTGATGATGTGGGATTGCTGCCGAAGACAAGGGCTTCGGCCTTTTTTGGAATAAGTAACGTAGCAGCAGCACCAACACCGACCACTCCAGCTAGTTTGAGGAATGATCGTTTCTTACTATCGCTCTCCACAGAATCTTGATCTTGTTTATCTGGTGTTACCTCTGACATTGAGGCAAGGCGGGCGTTGTTGATTTTTTCTCTGGAGAGCAGCTTGAATGAATGTGCTGAACCTATCATTTTTTAATTAATTTGAGAATTATTGTGAACTACAAACCTGTGAATACGTACTGCGGCGGCGCACCTATTTCTTCTTTGAAGAATCAGTCTGATTATTCTCGGGTTCGTCCTTGAATCCTCCTCGGATATGGCGAACTGCCTGACCAATACCTTTTGCAAGCTCTGGCACCTTCTTTGCACCAAACAACAAGACGATGATAGCGGCGATGATGATAATTTCTTTTGTTCCAAGTCCAAACATATTTTTATAGGTTAAGGTTTTTAATAAATCTATCAGAAAACAGGACCATCTTTTGAGGGCATCTCAAAAGTAACTAGCGATTTCATCATCTATTATAGCAGTCATACTGAGTCGGACCAAATCGCGACGTGTGGATAAGGCCCTTCTGATATAAAAACTTATCTGTAGCATAATAAACGGCTTTTATGTACAATATATGCATGATACAAGTAGGAAATGACGGAACACTCAAGCGGGCTGACGTAAAAGTCGGCTGGCTTCGCGGCAACTATATTTATGATCACACAGACACGAAAATTGGCTATATTTCTGGCCAAAACATCTATACCACTGCCGGAAAACGACTTGCTTATATTTATGGTGAATATATGATCCTTATGCCGAGCGATACACGTATCCGTATAGAAGAAAACAATAAAGAGGTTATGGGCGCCATCTCTGATGTTGCTCGCGCGGCAATCCGCCTCCTCCTCGGGTAGCCTCTCTCTCACACCGCCGCCGTCACAAAAATACACGAAATTGACTTTTTTCATACGCTTGTGGCAAGATATCACATGGAATGTGTCACGAGTCGACACATTTGCTCGTTGATTTTCAACCGCATTTCAAAACCACCAAAACTACTACCGAGAAGCCAAAATGAAAACACTCAGACCCCCGCAGCTTGGCATGTTTCCGCCAACCATCCTTGTTGGCGTCGTCACAACGACCAGCGAAGGGCAATTCATCCAACTCAGTCTCCATCTCTCTGGTGATCGCCCATATCACGGGAATCATCAAATCAGTTCAAGGAGGATCTTTTACGATCTACTCAGCACAGCTCAACAAATGGCATCATTTATTCGACGAATAGGCGAAAAGCCGAAATTTTTAATCCGAAATGGTTACACAGATGAGTTTGGTTGCCACATTGAACCTAAACCGTGTGATCCCTGCAACGTTGAACTGATCAAGATTTTTACTGATCACCTTTACACACACTTACGTGCGATGTAATCTCTTGTGTCCCTCATGGCGTATCAACGCCAAATCCCCTCCTCGCTCGCGCTTGGAAGGGATTTTTTATACAAAAAACCGCCGGAGCGGTTTTTCTAAGTTTATTTTACATCGACACCCATCGAACGTGCGGAACCAGCGATGATCTTCATTGCTGCTTCGATATCAGTAGCATTGAGGTCTGGCATTTTCTTCTCAGCGATCTCGCGAACCTGAGCTTTAGTAATCGTGCCGATCTTCTTCGTATTTGGCTTTCCTGAGCCCTTTTCCTGCTTGAGTGCCTTCAAAATAAGTGAGCTTGCTGGAGGGGTCTTCAATACGAAATCATATGAACGATCTTCATACACAGTGATCTCGACTGGTACGATATCGCCAATCTTATCCTTTGTGGCATCGTTGAATTTCTTCACGAAATCACCGATGTTGATACCTGCCTGTCCAAGTGCAGGTCCTACTGGAGGAGCTGGGTTTGCCTTGCCGCCGGCAATTTGAAGTTTTAGTTTTTTAGTGATTTTTTTAGCCATTGTATTAGTATTTTTAGATTAATCTCGAGAAGCGCGAGGTTGCGAGTACTGTACCTTATATTTTCTTAACTTGCAAGAAATCGAGCTCAACGGGTGTTTCGCGGCCGAACATCGAAACAAAGACCTTTACCTTGCCACGACTGTCGTCTACTTCGTTGACCTTACCCTCGAGATCCTTGAATGGTCCGTCGGTAATCTTTACGATATCCCCTGGGATGAGATCGATCGTATGCTTTACGTCGGTATTGTTCATGCGAACAAAAAGAGCCTCTGCTTCCCCTTTGTTGAGCGGCACTGGAAAGACACCGGAACCAACGAAACCAGTCACACGAGGAGTATTGCGCACAACATACCATGAGTCATCGGTCACGATCATTTCCACGAGAATGTAGCCGGGGTAGATTTTTTCCTCCTCTTCCACACGCTTGCCAGCCTTGATCTTGATTTTCTTTTCAGTAGGAACAAGTACATTGAAAATACGATCCTCCATGCCGAGAGACTCGATGCGCTGTTTGAGGTTACGGGCAACGGCATTCTCATACCCTGCGTAGGTGTGGATAGCATACCAATTGCGTTCTCCGCCGATTTGTTGTTTTGACATGGTGTTTATATTAAAAGATTAATAATTTGCTGCCCAATTTCTACTAAACAAAGAGACTGAGGAGTCGAGAGAAGATGAAATCAGAAAGCCCGAGAAATGCCGCTGTTCCCACAGAGATGAGGATCACGAGGACAGCGAATGAAATCGCCTGCTGGCGTGATGGCCATGTAACATGGGCCATTTCTGCACGAGTGTCTTTGAAATATTGTGTGATTTTCATAGGTTTTGTGGAATTTATGGCTAATCTGATTTGCTTCTATTAAAAAACCCCTCAGGGGGTATGGGGATATAGTATAGTATTCGCGGCAAAAAGTCAACTCATCGCAAAGCCGCCTCACCGTAAGGTGAGGCGGCCACAGCGAACAAAAAGAGAATTTTGAACTACAGACTAACGAATTTCATAGGTAATCGATACGTCTGAGGTGATTTTCTGCTGACCAGCCGGAATGTTTGGCGCGACAGCAACGTCACTGGCAATATTCATTGCTTTTGCTGAATACATAATCGGCGACACTACACCACCGCCATTCTCAGAGAAATTAACTACCCGAACGATATGCACACCGAGCTCCCGAGCGAGCGTATCTGCTTTAGTTTGTGCAGCAGTAATAGCCTTTGCACGAGCCTGATTTTGAATAGCTTCTGGCTTATCAATAGAAAACTGAAGACTATCGACATTTTGTACGCCAAGTGATCCAACAGCTGCGAGAAGTGTACCCGCCTTGCTAAGATCACGCACCTTTACTTGCACTGTCTGACTCACATCATACCCGGTTATGACAGACTTTGACGGTGGACAATATCCATTTGAAGTACAAACGCTCCCTGTGTATTCGTAGTGGGGATTGATATTGTATGAAAGTGTCTGAATGTCATCCATTGATACTCCTGCATCGGTCATAGCCTTGATAGCTGCATCAGTT
>JBAXYC010000068.1:0-3392 GCA_037127615.1 bacterium
GTCATAAGCTAAATACTAGCAAATTTAAGCTGACAATTAAACCCCCTCCTCTTTTAGCTGCTCGACCAGTTTCTGAGCATTTTTCGAAAGTTTACGTGGCATTGCGACATGGGTGACGATCAACAGATCACCACGCTTTGCGTGCGCGCCACCAGTAAAGACGCCGTGTGTTTCGTAGGGCACACCTTTGCCTTTGACACGAAGGATTTCGCCGTGCGAGGTGCCAGCTGGGATTTTCAAATCAATCTTTCCATCGAGAGTCTCCACCTCCACAGTCCCGCCACCGAGGGCTGTCGTGAGCTTTACAGGAAGCTCCATCACAAGATTCAGACCTTCTTTATGGAAATGCTTGTCCTCCTCCACCCAGATGCGCACGAGGAGGTCACCGCGGCCACCCTCACCTTCTTCGCCCTTCTCACCCACGCGAAGCGTCTGACCGCTCTCGATACCCGCCGGAATCTTTACCTGAAAACGCTCACGACCATTGCCGATCTCGCGCTCAATGCCAAAAATCGATTCCTTAAATGTGAGCTGAATATCGACGCTGATGTTGCGCCCCTTGCGCGGACGTCGCTGGCCGCCGCCGAAAAAGTCGCCAAACAAATCATTTAAATCAAACTCGAACGACTGGCCGTTCTGGCTGAAGCCGCCCTGCTGGGTGAATTGTGAAAAATCAAAGCCGCCGAAACCTTGGCCTGCGCCTCCGAACGGATTGCCCTGGCCACCAGCACCTGCTCCCGCTGAGCCGAATCGGTCATACTGTGCGCGCTTCGTTGCATCTGAGAGCGTCGAGTACGCCTCGCTCGCCTCCTTGAACTTTTTCGCTGCTTCGTCATTTCCCTTATTCTTGTCGGGATGATACTGGTGCGCGAGCTTACGGAACGCCTTTTTTATGTCGTCCGCTGATGCCGTCTTTTCGACGCCGAGAATTTTGTAGTAGTCGTTCATGATAATGGGGCTGATATTGACTGATAATTTAACACATGATATGGTTTTTAACAAACAGAAGCGGGCACTTTACCCTCTTCGCTTCCTGCCATCGTTTGGTGGATATGGAAGTTTGAACGTTAACTTAAAAAAAACTATACAGAAATACGCATGAAACCCTTAACTCCTGAAGAGAAGCGTGAACTCAAATCACAACAAAATGTGGTTTCTTTCATCAATAAAATATCAACTATCCTGTTTGCTCTTGGAATGCTATCTTTCACAATCTTGTGTTTTTGCTCCATTAGCTCTTGGGCGACACCTACATTTCTTAGCTTTAGCACGATAGTTTCTCTTTTATGTGCTATCTTTCTTCAACTGCTTGTGGGCAACATGATTCGCGCAGTCAAACTCCAAATAGATTTGCGGGATTAAATTTTGACCTCGCTGTTCCAAAGACCCTCGTTCACTTTCCTGAGCCGACTCATCCAGAGTCGTCACTCAGGAAAGCTGCGAGGGTCTTTTTATTTACTTTTTAATCTGCTACTTCTTCTCCTTGAACTCCGCATCCTTCACGTCGCCTTCTGGCTTCGCTTCAGGATTTGCTCCCGTCGCACCTGCGCCATTTGCACCGGCACCCGCACCAGCAGCACCCGCCGCCTGCGCTTCCTGTGCAGCCTTTGATAGGATTTCACCAATCTTTGAGAGCTCGGTCGACAACGCTTCAGTTGCAGACTTGAGAGCAGCAGTGTCGACAGGAGTCACACCCTTTGCAGTGTTCACCGCGGCGATCTTGTCTTCGATCGATTTCTTCAAATCTGCTGGCACTTTGTCGCCCGCATCCTTGAGGGATTTCTCGCTTGTATAGACCATCTGCTCGGCAGTGTTCTTGAGCTCGACCTCCTCGCGCTTCTTTTGGTCATCTGCATTATGCGCCTCCGCCTCCTTTTTCATTTTTTCAACTTCTTCCTTTGAAAGACCAGACGACGCTGTGATCTTAATCGAATTCGCCTTGCCGGTCGCCTTGTCCTTTGCAGACACGTTGAGAATACCGTTGGCGTCGATGTCAAATGACACTTCCACCTGCGGCATACCGCGAGGAGCTGGAGCAATACCATCGAGAATGAAGCGTCCGAGCGACTTGTTATCCGCCGCCATTGCACGCTCACCCTGTGTGATATGAATATCCACTGATGTCTGATTGTCAGACGCCGTCGAGAATACCTGCGACTTCTGTGTAGGAATAGTCGTGTTCTTTTCGATCAATTTTGTTGCAACGCCACCCATCGTCTCGATACCAAGAGATAGCGGAATAACATCAAGCAAGAGTACGTCCTTGACGTCGCCACCAAGAATACCTCCCTGGATCGCCGCGCCCACCGCAACCACTTCATCAGGATTCACACCAAGATGTGGCTCCTTATTGAAGAAATCTTTCACCGCCTTCTGCATCGCTGGCATACGAGTCTGCCCTCCGACGAGGATGACTTCGTTGAGATCAGCAACTTTGAATGGTGATGCATCCATCGCACGCTTTGTAATGACCATTGCCTGGTCGATAAACTCCTGCGTCAATTCCTCGAGCTTTGCGCGAGTCATCGTGACGAGCAAGTGCTGCGGTCCATCCGCACCAGAGGTGATGAATGGGATGTTCACGTCTGTCGAAACTGCCGTTGAAAGCTCTATCTTTGCCTTCTCTGCTGCTTCATCGAGACGCTGGAGAGCGAGATTATCCTTCAAGATATCAATACCTGACGTCTTTTTAAATTCATCTGCAAGGAACTTGATAATCTTCTGATCAATATCTTTTCCTCCGAGGTGTGCATCGCCATCAGTAGACTTCACCTCGACAACCCCGTCACCCACTTCGAGCACTGATATGTCGAATGTTCCTCCACCAAAGTCGAACACCGCGATCTTTTCATTTTTATTTTTATTGAATCCGTACGCAAGTGCAGCTGCTGTCGGCTCGTTGATGATGCGCATAACTTCGAGTCCAGCAATCTTTCCGGCGTCCTTTGTTGCTTGTCGCTGAGCATCGTTGAAGTATGCAGGCACTGTAATGACTGCCTGGGTGACCTTTTCGCCAAGGCGAGCCTCAGCGTCGTTCTTCATTTTTGTGAG
The DNA here is from genome assembly GCA_037127615.1 of bacterium. Lineage (GTDB taxonomy): Bacteria > Patescibacteriota > Minisyncoccia > Phycocordibacterales > PALSA-1337 > PALSA-1337. The sequence goes on from JBAXYC010000068.1 coordinate 3,052, forward strand.
GATCATCGCTGAGATTTCCTCTGGACGATACCATTTACCAGCCATATTCACCTCGATGCCGCCGTTGTCTGCCTTGCGGAGCTCAAATGGCACTGATGCCTTGTCCTTCTGGACTGCAGCCTCGTCAAAGTTGTGCCCGATAAAGCGCTTGATCTGATAGATCGTATTCTTTGCATTCGTGACGCCCTGGCGCTTTGCCAAGAGTCCGACAATACGCTCGCCTGTTTTTGACTCTGCGACGATTGACGGCGTAGTGCGCGCACCCTCCGCGTTCTCGAGAATTTTTGGTTCTCCGGCTTCCATCACTGCGACTGCGGAATTTGTTGTTCCGAGGTCGATTC
>JBAXYC010000069.1:0-3342 GCA_037127615.1 bacterium
GCGTAGGGTGGCGACACGGTTAGTCCGCTGAATAAAGAGAATGGACAATTCTATTTTTTGAATTGTGAAATGGAAGGTGGCGTTGATTTTTATTGTCCTCGAGGCTGGGCCTATGCAGAAAATTGTGTGTTTAACGCTCATGGAAACGTAGCAGCAATTTGGCATGATGGTTCTGCCGTTAAGGAAAGCAAAACAGTATTAAAGAATTGTGTATTCAAAGGGGAAGATGGGTTTAAGCTAGGAAGATATCATCGAGACGCACAGTTTTATTTGATCGATTGTAGGTTCGCTAAGAACATGGCAGATACGCCCATTTATTTGAATCCATCCAAACCTCAGAATATTATTCAATGGGGTCACAGAGTGTATTTTTCAAATTGTCATCGTGAAGGAGGTGATTATAAATGGTTTGCAGATAATTTAAATCAGGCTGCTGGAAGTCCGTCTGCTTCCATCATCAATGCTGATTGGGTATTTAGTGGGAGCTGGCATCCAGAAAAAATTGCGGATACTGACAATGTTACAAAACGGCTCATTTTTCCTGACCTCGTTCTCGCTGCTACTGCGTCTGGAACACTAAATCCTGAGACTGCATTTGCAAAAGAAAATAGCCTCACGATCAAATCCGATGCTGAAATCCGTGGTGAATATTTTGCGAAGAAAAATTCCATCGTCTGCGCCGGTACGTGGGGCAAGACATCATCAACTGCCCTTCTCGCGCATATTATGAGTGAGGCCGGTCTTGACCCAAGCTTCGTCATTGGTGGACTCTCCCTCTCGACTAACGCCGCACACCTTGGCGACTCCGACTGGAGTGTCATCGAGGGCGATGAATACAAAAGCTCGCCGTGGGACTCACGACCAAAGTTTGCACATCTCCACACGACTCATCTTCTCTTGACGTCAGTTTCGTGGGACCATGCAGACCTCTACCCGACCGAGGAAGGCTACTTTGATGCTTTCCGTAAACTTATCTCTGAAATTCCTCAGCCTGAAAATGGTGGGCTCATCGTTGCGAACAGAGACAACCGAAAGACCGCGGAACTCGTCGAGCGGCACGGCATTAATAAAAAAATTATCTGGTATAGCAAAAAAACTGGCACAGAGCAGGCAGATTATACCTATAGCGATGTCGTTCAAACAAAAAGCGGTATTGACTTTACCATCGAACATACCGGCAGCAACTATGCGGTTCACTCACCGATGATCGGCACATTTCAAGCTGAAAATATTACTGCGTGTTTTGCAATGGCGAGCGCAATCGGTATTGCTCCAGAGAAAATAGCGGCGGCGATCGCTTCATTTAAAGGGCTTCGCCGCCGCCTCGAAAAACGTCTCGAAACAACCGACATTACGATTATCGACGACATTGCTCACTCCCCTGAAAAAGCGCACGCGGTTCTCGAAAACCTTCGCTCGATTTATACAAATAAAATCATCACCATTTTTGAGCCAAATATCGGCGGCCGCCGCTGGGAATCCGCCGCAAAATACAACAATGCGTTTACTCCCGCTGACACCGTGATCATTCCCCGTCTGACAAAACTAAAGATCGCGGCGGCCGTCACCGACGCGGCAGGTCAGCCGATGGAAGGTCGCGAGCTTGCTGAGACAATAGCGAAAACTCATCAGGATGTGCACCATATTGATGACGACGCTACACTTATCAGATTTATCACTGAGTCAGCAAAAAAAGGCGACTGCATCGCCTTCCTTGGGTCACATGGGTTTCGAGGAATGATTGAGGAAACAATTAAAAAGTTTTAACTATTTTCCCTCGTCGACAATCTCCGTCCAGACATCCTTTCCCTCGATACCCTTTACTGAAAGGGTGATGCCACAAATATCGCACTCGATAACATTACCGACAGCGAGACCTGGATAACGGCTGAGATTTATTTCATTTTTACATTCTGGGCAGATGCAATTCATTTGATTAAATATAGTTATTGAAGCAGAATTTTCTAGTAATGTCTTTATATAGTACAAGAAATAGTGTAGCATATCAACATGTCAACGCCCGCGCTACAAACACCCCAAACCTCTCAGCCAGAGCTGGCAAAAGCCCTTGGCGTAGCAACGCTTTTTCTAAAGCGCGAGGATCTGCACCCACTCGGGTCGCACAAAGGACGATCGATCCCGCACATGATCGATGCTCACCTCGCGGCTATTTCTACTAGTGATGGTAGCGCTAGTGGTGGCAAACCGCATTTTATTATTTCCTCATCTGGAAATGCAGCACTCGCGGCAGGACTCTATGTAAAGGAATTAAATAAAAATGCAACGGCCGTGACACTCGATATCCTTGTCGGCCAAAATATCAATCCAAAAAAACTCCTCAAAATCCAGGCGCTCCGTGATGACAATATCAGCGTAGCTATTCACGATCGCCCACTTCAAATCCTCACTGTCAAAACCCATGAAGACCCATCGATCAAAAGCCTGCGCCAATCTGTCGATGAAACAGCACTCGTCGGCTATGAAAGTCTAGCTCGTGAGCTCGCAGAAATCTCGGCCCTCGAAGCTGTCTTTATTGGTACATCTTCGGGCACAACGGCAGAAGCGCTAGCCGCGTATTTTTTTAAAAATAAATTATCTACTTCTGGAAAAGTGGTTGAGGTCCACATCGTCCAGACTCCATCATGCCACCCGATGGTTGAGGCTATCGAGCCAGGCGAGACTGGTGAAAAATCCGTCGCGGACGCCATCGTCGACCACGTCGCTCATCGGAAACATGCTCTGCTGCCGCTTCTCGAGAAAACAGGCGGCGCTGGATGGATTGCGGATAACGAGTCAATAAAAATAGCTCAGGAACTTGTGCAAAAACATGCTAACCTTTCAATGTCCACGAATAGCGCCCTCTCAATCGCTGGCGTTATGAATGCAGTTTACACCGGCCGTTCATGGACAGGTGCGGTCGCATGCATCATCGCTGGTGAATAATAATTTCCTACAAAGCTCGCACCGCCTTCACAAATTTCTCACTACGAGAACGACGCGACACGTCCACACCATATGCCTCAAACCCAGGACTAAATAATACCGCTTCCCCTTTTCCTGAATGTTCGCGAGCGATCTTCACCGCGTCTTCGATTGAGTGTGCGGAAAGCATAGGCACCTTCGCCTGTGCGAGACCGTGGCGAATACCAAGTGTGCCGCTCCCTGGAAGAAGGACTACCATCGTCGCATACTGTGACACCAAATCAATTAGATCATCATATACATCACTCGTCGCTGCACCACCTAAAATGAGCGTCACATTTTTATTTTCTGAAATCGATCGTAGCGCCGCGAGGGTAGCAGTCGGTGAGATCGCATAACTATCATTATAAAATTCAATAC
>JBAXYC010000070.1:0-3300 GCA_037127615.1 bacterium
GGATAGCGCACTACTATCGACCAAAATAAATGGTAACTACATGATCCTTCACCGCGTCGGCCTCACCATCTGTGCAGACTTCGTCAAAACACTCGACTTTACTGTCGAAAAAATAATCCGCTGTATCGAGGTCATGAAGCCTCGCCCCGGCATGTGGGATGGTAGAAAAATCGGTATCGCCGCGCCGCCCATAAAAACAAAAAAAGGCTGGCTCCTTATCTATCACGGCATCTCTGAACGTGGCTTCTACCGCGTCGGTGCGGCACTCCTCGACCCAAAGGATCCAACAAAAGTAATCAGCCGTATGACCGACGCACTCATGGGTCCCGAAATGAAATACGAGATCGATGGCCAGATCCCCAATGTCGTTTTTCCATGTGGCATCATCGTGCGAAAAGACACCCTCTTCATCTACTATGGCGGCGCAGATTCCGTAACCGGTGTTGCGACTGTGCAGCTTTCAAAACTATTGAAAGTACTGTCGTAAATTATCAGCCGCAGCCCATCAATCCACCTCCTCCGTGCCTTTTTTCATCAACGACTTTACTTTTATCATCTCCTCGAGGAGCGAGCGAAGCTTGTATGACTCCTGCTCGGTGATCTGATCGCTACTTGCAAACAGCCCAAACTTTTTCAGAAAAAGGTTTTGAATGTCACTAAAATAGCGCTCAAGAATTGCCCCTTCATTGTCGTGATGGTAGTCGACGGTGTTGTCACGAAAAAACAGCAGGCTCGCTGGTCGGAGCAACCCCTCAAATACCGTCTCATCATGTGAAGTTAATACACTCGTCATACCTAAAAAAGAAATATAAATTAAACGCTAATAATCTGCCGCAACACTCGCAAAAGAATCCTTTGTGATAATAACATGATCAAGCAAGTGAATACCCAAGATCTTCCCTGCGCGCACAATCTGCTGAGTAATCTCGATATCTTGGTCGGACGGCGCAGCAATACCAGACGGATGATTGTGAGCGAGCACAAAAGCAACAGCATTGTACTCGAGCGCAGGGCGGAAAACCTCGCGCGGGTGGATAATATTTGAGTTGATTGTCCCGATAGAAATAACCTCGTCGTGGATGACTTGGTTATGACTATTTAAATAGAGTCCGCGCAGATGCTCCTTTGGCAAAGTCCGCATATCCTGCAAATAATCAAAAATATCCTTCGCATTGCGGATCACCGAAAAGCCAGCGCTATTTTTTTCATAAAAGCGACGACCGATCTCCCCAATAGCCACGACCTGACATGCTTTCACGATAGGAATATCGAGCTCAGCAGCGAGCTTTTCAGCACTACGCTCTGCAATAATACTCCGCTCCCCATACTGACGAATAATGCGGTTTGACATCTCCATCACTTCCTCTTTTTTTGTCCCCGTATTCAACACTACTGCAAGCAGCTCCTGTATCGAAAGCGTCTCCGGACCTTGCTTGATAAGCTTTTCGCGAGGCTGATCTTCTGTTGGTAAATCCCGAATCTTTAAAATATAATCCCGCTCAGCACTACTCGTATCAAGAAAAAGGTCAGTATCCTTTATAGAATACGGCACCAGCGCCCCTTCCTGCACCTTGTCCTTTTTATTGGTTTTTGTAAGTGTAAGTGTTTTCATGCCGCTCATTATAACACCCGAAAAGACCGAGACAAACCCATTTTGTACAAAAACTTTATCAAAATTTTATCTCACGAGGAGAAATATCAACCCTATTTCAAAAATTCCACCACACCCACCACTTTTTTCAAGTGTATTTAACAACTTTTGATTGATTAACCACTTGAGTAATAAAAAACACTCAATGTATTGAGAGAACATCCGCAGACGCGTAGGCGTCGAGGACCGAAGATTTCATGAGTACATGAAATCTGTTTCTCGAAATACAATGAGTGTTTTTTATTACCTAAATGGTTTCTATCAAAACCATATTCGTATCCTTCACCTTCCCAATCGGCATTCCGGCAACGATGACAACCTTGTCACCCTTCTTTGCCATCTTGTAATGAGTGGCGGTCTTACGAACAGTTCCCATGATTTCTTCGAGCGTGCTAAAGTGCGGCACCACGATAGGAAAACAACCAAATGAAAGCGCGAGCTTGTTTGCCTCTTTCTCATTGAACATGAGCGCAAGGATCGGCTGGCATGGGCGATATCGAGCGAGCATACGAGCTGCACGGCCAGACTTTGTCAATGCGACGAGGTACTTTGCACCAACCTCCTTGCTTGTAAACACTGCTGACTGGAGGACAATATCCGTCATCTTGTCTGAATGATCAAATGAAAATTCATGGTCAGGAGCACATGTCTTTGGCTCCATCTTCAAAGCAATACGTGTCATCATTTCCACAGCCTCGACTGGATAGTCACCGAGTGTCGTCTCTTCAGAAAGCATGATTGCATCTGTTCCATCTATAATGGCATTCGCAATATCAGAAACTTCAGCGCGAGTTGGTACAGAGTTTTTAATCATTGACTCGAGCATCTGTGTTGCGGTGATGACAGGCTTTCCTGCATGATTACACTTGCTGATCATCATCTTCTGAGCTTCGGGCACATCTTCGGCTGGAATCTCGATAGCGAGGTCGCCACGAGCCACCATGATACCGTCGGCAGCGGCAATAATCGCATCAATATTTTCAAGAGCCTCAGGTGTCTCGATCTTTGCAATAATACGCGCACCACACTTTCGCTTTTTCAAAATATCACGGAGTTCGATGATATCATCTGAACGGCGAACGAATGAAAGCGCCATAAAGTCAACATTGTTCTTAATACCAAATTCAAGATCTTTTCGATCTTTTTCTGTAATAGAACTCACGGAAAGATACGCACCAGGAAGGTTTACTCCGCGGCGGCTCTTGATCTCTCCTCCGATGATAACCTTACAAATGACTTCTTTACCCTTGATCGCAGTGATCTGGAGCTTTCGTTTGCCATCGTGCACGAGGATGAAACCACCAACTTTGACCTCCTTTGGAAGCAATGGGTAGTTTATAGAAACACGATGTTCATCTCCCATGATTTGCTCCGTTGTAAAGGTAAATGTCTGGCCTGCCTTCAAATTAATTAAACCATCTTTGAACTCTCCGGTACGGATCTTTGGGCCTCCGAGATCTTGGAGAACCGCCACCGTCTTTCCTGTCGCCTTGCGAACCTCTTTAAGGTTGTTGACGCGCTCCTGGTGCTCAGCAAAGTCGCCGTGCGAGAAGTTGAGGCGCATGACGTTCATACCGGCATTCACGAGCTCAGTTAGTTTCTCAACAGTCTTTGTCGCGGGGCCAATAGTACAGACAATCTTTGTTTTC
>JBAXYC010000071.1:0-3226 GCA_037127615.1 bacterium
GGATAAGTTTATTCAGGAGAATGAGCCATTTAAAAAAGTAAAAGTGGATGCAGCGGCAGGGAAGGCAGATATTCTATACCTTCTTGGCGAGGTTGCTGCAATCGGCGTGGCGCTTACCTCTATTTTGCCCGAAGCATCTCTCAAGATTGCACAGGCAATCAAAGCAAACAAGATTGCGTCGCCACTTTTTTTGCGCAAATAGTCATGAAGTATATCGATATTCATTGCCATGTTAATTTTGCTGCGTATGACGCTGATCGAGAAGAGGTGATCATTCGCGCGAAGGATGCAGATGTCGGAATGATCCTCGTCGGCAGTGATCAGGCAACCTCAGAGCTTGCGGTGGATATCGCGGCCAAGCACGAAAACATGTGGGCAATCATTGGACTTCACCCGACTGATGTTGCTACAGGTTTTGACACCGATTTTTTTACAAAGCTTGCTGCGCACCCAAAAGTCGTTGGTATTGGGGAGTGTGGGCTTGATTATTTTCATATAGATCCAGCCACGAATACTGTCGATAAGCAGCTTCAGGAGAGTATTTTCCGGGCGCACATTGAGCTTTCGGAAAAAGTGCAGAAGCCGCTGATGCTTCATATTCGCTCGAGCAAAATAGACGATGCATACCAAGATGCTATTACTATTCTGAGCGACCTCAAATCTCGAGGACTCTTTACACAGGGAGGTGACGTTCATTTTTTCGCCGGAAACCTGGACTGTGCACGTCAGTTTATTGAACTCGGCTTCAGTCTTTCTTTTACGGGTGTGATTACATTTGCAAAAGAATACGAAGATGTGATCAAAAACATTCCACTTGAACGGATCATGTCGGAGACCGATGCGCCATTTGTGACCCCAGTGCCATATCGTGGTAAACGAAATGAGCCGAGCTATGTTGTCGAAGTGGTAAAAAAAATCGCGAGTATTCGTGGTGAGGAGGAAACAGCGGTTGCTACACAACTCGTTAAAAACGCTCAGACACTTTTTAAACTCTAGAAAAAGTCGGGGAACATGGACAAATGACAATTTTTGTCGTCGAACTCTCGATTTTAACAAAATTTTAACAAATCTTTATGATTTCTCTATTGGTAGGGGCGTATAGTGGGAAGGTAAGGCGAGGCGCGCGCTAAACCTTGCACCCCAGGGCTCCCTATGATACTCTCTCTGCAGTGCAAATTTATTATTTAATTACGTGACCAGTCAAGGCTCGCACAGCCTTGCTCCGCTTGGAATACCGATTGCGCATCTGCGAAAGGTACCCGAGGGCGGATTACTGTTCACCATCTGATTACAATGCAAAGCAACACTCAAGTAGCGCCGTCAGGCGATGAGAAGATGAAGATATATGAGGTCGGTTTCGTCCTCGTTTCTTCTATCCCTCAGGAAAAAGTAGCAGGGGAGTTTGACGCACTCAAAGATATCGTCGCGAAAGCGGGAGCATCAATGATTGCAGAAGAGGCACCAGAATTGCGCCAGTTGGCCTATACCATGGTCAAGAAAATTCATGGAGCGAACGTTCGCTTCAATGAAGGCTATTTCGGGTGGGTAAAGTTTGAGTTATCAGCAAGCGCTATCGAGGGAGTTAAAAAGTCTCTTGATGCAGTTGATAATATTCTTCGATACCTTCTTATCACGACAGTTCGCGAGAACACATATCTTGGAAAGAAGGCTCCAGCCGTAGCGTTTGGCGAAAAGGAAGCCGGCATCATCACTCCAGAAGGTGTAGTTGCCCCAGAGGTGGCCGCTCCTACAGCTACTGAAGATATCGATAAAGGAATTGACGCGATCGTAGCCCCAGGGGTATTAGCAGCATAATATTCAACCCTATGTATTTAAACAAAGCATTTATCATCGGCAATCTCACAAAAGACCCGGAAGTGCGAGCTCTCCCATCAGGAGCAAAAGTTTGTTCATTTAGTGTCGCCACAAACCGTGTTTGGAAAGACAAAAACGGTGCCCGTCAGGAAAGTGCTGATTTCCACAATATCGTCGTCTTTGGCCGTCAGGCAGAGACAGCCTCACAATATCTCCGTAAAGGCTCAGGAGTGCTCGTAGAGGGTCGTATGCAGACCAGGAGCTGGGACGGACAGGATGGTGCAAAGAAGTACCGTACTGAAATCGTCGCTGACCGTGTACAGTTTGGGGCTCGCCCTGGCTCAGCAGGATCGACAGGCGGCGCAGGTACTAGCTCAGCTGGTAGTAGTGCTGGAAGCGCAAGCACACCAGCAGGTGCCGCTCACGACAAAGAACAGCCACCGATGGACTCAATTGAGTATCCTGAGGACGAGATCAACCCAGACGATATACCATTCTAACTATTAACTAATTAATTATTACTTCAATGAAACAGTGTTATTTTTCAGAAAACAATATCAAGCATATTGATTACAAGGATACAGAAATCCTCAAGAAATTTCTCAATCCGCACGCACGCATGATCAGCCGAAAGAAGTCAGGTGTTTCAGCAAAAAGCCAGCGCCAGCTCGCGATGGCAGTAAAACGCGCCCGCTTCATCGGATTGCTACCTTTCGTAGCACGATAATACCGAGTAAGTAGCAAAGAAAAAGCCCGCATTTCCTGCGGGCTTTTTCTTTTATTTATTTAATCGTTCGCGATACTCGTTTGTATCGGTGTTGATGCGGATAACATCGCCGACGTTTACGAAAAGGGGAGCATTGATGGTGGCGCCAGTTTCGAGGACAACCACTTTGCCGCCACTAGTAGCGCTGTCACCTTTTACATTTGGGGGAGCTTCGGTGACCTTTAGATCAACGGTGATTGGAAGCTTAAATCCAAGTGATTCTTCGCCAAACATGAGCTGTGTGACAACGGTGTTGCTTTTTAGATATTTGCCACCCTGACCAACAACCTCTTCCTCAACACTAAAACGCTTGCTCGGATCTTCTGCTTCACAGAACCAGTATGCGTCTTTGTTTTTATAGAGAAATTTGACCTCACGTTGCTCGATCTCTGCTTCCTTCACTTTTTCTGACACATGGAAAGAGTACTCAGTAACCTTGCCGCTCATGAGGTTCTTGAGCTTGGTGGCGTTTACTGGCTTGCGCTGTTGTTTTCGAAATACGTGTGACGAAAGCACCTCGTACGGCTGACCGTCCAAGACAATGTATTTTCGTTCAACAACCTCATTATATTCAAGCATTGACATGTTTGTATTGTATTTAACGGCTCTTTAAAAGTATGGCCATTCTATAGGGGATTATAGGCC
>JBAXYC010000072.1:0-3204 GCA_037127615.1 bacterium
TTTTGTACACAGATACCGACCTTTCAACACCACTTGAGGAGCTCACTCGACTACTGGCGAGAATGGAAAATGCTGATGTAGTCATCGGCTCACGCTACATGAATGACAGCACTCTCGATATCGGATTATCTCACAAGCGCCATCTCGTCAGCACTGTATTCAACGTAATCCGCAGGCTCATCCTACTCCCTTCTATACACGACAGTCAGTGTGGCTTCAAAATATTTACATACACTGCTGCACAACAAATATTCCCATTACAAACACTGTCGGGTTTTGCTTTTGATATGGAGCTGCTCGTGATTGCAAATGAGCAGCATATGGCAATAAAAGAGATTGGAGTTACATGGACAGATGACAACCAGGGCAAGCTACGTGTGATCCCCACTTCCCTACAGATGCTTCGCGACATGATCAAGATACGTTCAAACGTCTTTTTCGGAAAATACAGAAATAGTAAGTGACCCCAGAAATAACAACTGCGAGAATTGATATTCCGTAGCCCACGTATACGTAGCCAGGGGTCGTAAAATCGATCTCGAAGGTGCTTGTCGCGTAGGTGAGCATGTACCCTGGAGTAGCGAGATACACAGGAACACCATCTGTACGTCGCCAAGCCGGAAAATAACTACTCTTGATAAGGACCGGGACTGGGGTGGTGGATGTACCATTTAGCTGAACAACTATTTTATTATCATCAAGTACTGTACCACTTACTGATATCTGACTTTGGGATACTGGTGGATTTATTAATTTAATTTTATTAAAAAGTTCTGCCATCTGATCACGAAGAGGGTTTGGATTTAATACAGTCGGCTGCAGATGATCAATAAACGTAATATGATATTTATTTGTTGTGCTACTCATCATGTATAAACTATATAATTTTCCAGAAAGTGGGTTACGGTCTGCAACTACGATTAGATTATTTTGCTTAGAGTACGCGACAAGTCGTTCAAACGCAGTATCAAAATCATGATATATGTAAGTTGAAACGAATGTTGTCGATGCACTCGTAAGCTCAGGTGATGTGTCGAGATATCGATCAGTTGGGTAAATAAAAGTAATATTTTTATCATTATTAAAAAGGACCTCCTCTTGAATACGTGACCAGTCATAATCAGTAATATTACGATCTTTAAATGTTAGACTTCCGTAAAAAAGAAGTGGTGCATTTGGCACAATATTTGCCCTTGGGACTACATTCCTCAGTGAATAGAGGGTCCAACTACCAAAATTCTTGTCGAGAATAATCCTTGGATCAGTTACAATTATATCCTTGATCTTTTTTGACCGAATAAGAAATGACTGGATTCCCATTTGTTCTGCTCTATCAAGATTTGCCGATATATTTTGATCTGTAAATGTTGTATCCTGTGCTAAATAACTTTTAAAACCAAAAAGCTCGTGTTCATTTGAAAGCGAATTGCGGACAGGGGTCATATACACAGAGTTGATTGATGACTCTCGTAGATTAACTACAGCTGCCCCTTCCCCAATCTGACTCAAGACATCACTATAAACAAAACTAGTCGGTCCATCCTTAATCAAATGGGTTTCAACCATAAACATGCCAAGATCTTTGTGTTCAGTAAAGTAATCAATGATGGATTGGAAATTATCTTGTTTAAACGTCAAAGAATATCCACCGACCTTAACAAAGCTATATGTACCAAGACCCATGAACACAACAACAACAGTCACAATAAATACAATGATTCTATACTTCTGTATTTTCAGAATTTTTATAACATCTTCATAAACTAATCCTGTTACCACAGGAAACAAAAATGAAATCACTGCGAACCATCGATTGACATGGATTGGCAAACCCGTCTCGCCCAACAATGTCGGAATGTACATGAAACATATTCCAACAATTATTACCAAGGAAAGCTGGGTCACAGTTTTCTTTTTTACCTGTAAGGATACGAGAAAAGTTATTATCGCGAGAAATGGAAATAACCCCATAATTGTCATGAACTGCCAAAAAGTTGGAAGTTCATACGGTGACACAGAAGTAAAATAGGTATACGTATAGTAAAGTGGCGTTGACCAAAATGCGGTAGCAGCTAAGGGTAATAAACCGGTTAGAAAATATATACTGAAATTTCGTCCTAATAGAATTACTTTTTGTCTAAGATGTGCAGTCTCCTTTATGGAGTAAAAAACAGAAAGTAAATATATGGTCGTAAAAATAATAAGTACAACTATGTCGTTATGTGCATTTGATAAAAATGTCAGAAAAAGAAAAAAACCAGCAAAATATCGTGATTTAACATCATGTTCAATCTTTAGAAAAAAATGAAGCCAGAGTATGAGCATTATAAAACTAAGAAGCTGGGTGACCATCCCCGTATTAAGCGTGGCGCCAATATTTACACCTGAATTACCCATTATTGGAAAATAAGAGCAAAGTAGGAAGACAGAAAAAATACCCGTGAGCCATAATGACCATTTATCTTTTATTCGATTCGCAACAAAAAAGACAAGCAGGCCAGGAATAGCTAACTGCAAAATGGTAACTATTATTTTAAAAAGTGTAATGTACGAGAAAAATGGCAATATTTTGTAAATAATTGCCATAACAAAAAAGAACAGGGGCGGATAGAATTGTGGGAACGGCATTCCGGCATACCACTTTGTTGTCCACCCCCATGTACTCGGAAAGATATGATCTGCGTAGTACTGCCCTACTGAGGCCATTCCCTGCCCATCCCAGCCCTGTATAAACGGACTATACCAATACAAAAAGAATGATGGCAAGTTGATGACAAGGACGGCGATAGCGCAAACGATTGAGATAAACCACCAGGAATTGAGCTTGCTGAATTTCATGAGTAGCGACATTATACTCAATTTATATGACGCCGCGCAACAACAAAAAACCACCCTCGCGGGTGGCTTTCGTTATACCTAAAGTTATGTAAATAAATACTATTTTTTATTTTGTTCCGTTCACCGGAGAGTACCTCTTAAGATGGTACCCTCCTGTGTCCTTTATCTCGCGGACTGAGTGTTCACTTTTTTAAAAGTAGTAGAACAATACACTTTATTTCGAGCCTTTGAGAGCTGAAATTGACTTATCATCTTGCGACAATAAGTAATCGACTCGGTCAGATAGTGTTGCGGCCGAAGCCAACAACAAAATCGAGATTCAATTTGAAATAATCCACGAGCAGCTTCCGCTACCCGTGCCTTGTT
>JBAXYC010000073.1:0-3061 GCA_037127615.1 bacterium
ATCGATGGATCGTACATGGCACGAACAACAGATTACGATGTGATCATTTTAGATCATTCATTGCCAGGTAAAAATGGGGTTGTCGTTTGCGAAGAAATCCGAGCAGTTGGAAAAGCCGTACCAATTATTTTCTTAACGGTCATTGGCGAGCTTCATCACAAGGTCGACGCACTTGAACGTGGCGCTGATGACTACCTCACCAAGCCATTTTCGTTTGAGGAGTTACGCGCTCGTGTTCGAGCTCTTACTCGACGCCCTCACAAAATAGAGGGTATTATTTTGCGTGTTGGGGATTTAGTCTTGGACGCAGAAAAACAGACCGTTACGCGTGGTGGTATTGGTATTTATTTGACTCGAAAAGAATTTAACTTACTCGAGTATCTTATGCGCAATCATGGTGTTGTATTGTCGCGCGGAGTGATCATGGAACACGTATGGAATGCAGAGGGTGACCCATTTTCAAATACGATCGAGTCACATATCCTCAATTTACGTAAGAAAATAAATATCGGTCGACGTAAAGAGATGATTCACAACGTTCCTGGCCGAGGGTATATGATTGACGTGGCTTAATAAATAATGCGGAACTCACGATTTTATCAAAATTTTATCGAATCTTTATCAGGATTTTATCCCATGTGTATATACTAAAAATAATTATGAGGTGCGATGCGGTCGACCATAATTATTACTAGCCAATACATTACTTTCATGAATAATATTGAGAGAAATATAGGCCCCAACGAAATGTCAGACGAATCAGCGGATGGCATCCGTGAGAACGCCGCAAGCGAGACTGGCGAGTTTGCGCCTTGGGATGAGTAGGTTGCCATAACCATTCTTTTATTCTCCACACTATACATATGCACGATATAAAAAATACGAGTGGAGTAAAGCTTACAATGCGTACCTTACGGGCACGTATTGTAAAGCTGTTGTCTCCTGTCGCCGCCGACGAGGATCGTCGGCGGCGTGAGCTTGTTCTCAATGTGATACTTATCATATCAATTCCATTTTTAACTCTCGCTGATATTCTCATCGGTCGCAATACACTACGAATGGGAACGTTGTACCACGGTGTTCCTTTTTGGATTTCTACTGTAGTTGTCACTATATTTATCATACTTTTTGTTCTGTCTAAAAAAGGTTACGCTCACTCTACATCATATACTGTCATTGGTATTTACACCGTATGCGCAATGTACTCTGGGTGGCATTGGGGAGCAAGCCTCCCCTCCAGCCTGCTTGCGATCGTACTCGTATCCGTCATCTCGAGTCTACTCATTAGTTCGCTGTTTGGCTTTTTTATGTCTGGTGTTTTACTAGTTGGACTTACATTATCTGCTCACCACGAAGTGACAACACTTGGACTAATGTCATGGAAATACCAAACAATAAATACTCACGATGTTTTTATATATTCGGCCATCCTACTATTTATCTCAGCGCTGTCATGGCTTTCAAATAAAGAGATAGAAAAATCCTTACGTCGTGCACGTACATCAGAGAAATCGCTCGCTATTGAGCGTGATATTCTCGAAATAAAAGTAGCTGAGCGGACCGAGGCATTGCGAGCCAGTCAAAAAGAGCGCATTGCGGTCCTTTCTCAGCGCGCTGAGTTTGGCAGAATGTCGCAAGGACTATTTCACGATCTCATGACGCCGCTCACGTCGGTGGCCCTACACATGGAGACGTTACGTGATGTTACCATTCCAGAAATACAAAATTCTCGAGCCTACGTGGAAAAAGCAATGCTCGCATCACAGCGGATGGGCACTTTTATGAGCTACATCCGCAGGACGATCAGGTCTGGATCCCCCACTACAACAGATAGTGATGAAACGAATGAAAAAGTTGACCTCTGTCACGAGCTCCGTGTCGCGATTGATCTTCTTTCACATAAAACCCGTTCAATAAACGTACAGATCGAGACAGTGACGCCGGTTCCCGTTTTTTACGCCGGCAACTCAATCCATTTTTTACAAATATTCCTTAATCTACTTTCAAATGCTATTGACGCTTGCGAGTACAATACCGACTCAAAATGTATTACCGTGATGGTACACGTAAAAACAGTTGCGAACAAAGACACTATACATATAATCGTTTCAGATAACGGGGCGGGCGTCGCCGTCGAACATATTGAAAAAATATTTAGTGATTTCTACACGACAAAATCCCCTGAAAAAGGTACGGGTATTGGACTATCAACCGTAAAAAAGATTGTTGAGGAAAAACTTTGTGGCACAGTGACATGTGAAAGCACCAAAGAAAATGGCACGATTTTTTCCATCGTGTTCCCGGCTATGGTATATTGATATGGTGAAAAAAAATGGTCTCTTTAGCGTCTTAAAACCGTATCGATGGCTCACTGCTGGGCTCATTCTTCTTGGAGTTCTCACAAACGGACTCAACCTCCTCCTGCCAAAGATCATTGCGAGTGGTATCGACGTATACACAAAAACACACGATATCCTCCCGATTGTCGCGTGGGAATTTTTCTTTGTGGCGCTTGGTACCTTTGTATTTGCGTACGCTCAAAATTTTGCCCAGACATATGCGGCGGAAAAAGTCGCCCGAGATCTCCGTGCGCAGGTAATCGATAAGATATCCAGACAAAGCTATACCTACATCCAGCAAGTAACTGCGGGTAAACTACTCACAAATCTCACGTCGGATATTGATAATATTAAAAATTTTGTTGGTCAGGCAGTTGTTACGATCATTTCCTCCGTCTTTCTAATTGTCGGTGCGGCGGTCCTCATGCTTCTTATCGACTGGCGACTCGGGTTATCGGTTCTCGCGACGCTTCCATTGATCAGTATTGTTTTCGCTCTTGTATTTTCAAGACTTGGTCCGATTTTTAAGAAAAGCCAGGGGGTGATCGACTGGCTCAATAAAATTATTAACGAGAGCATTCTTGGTGCACCTATTGTTCGTGTCTTGAACTCAAAAGAAAATGAGGACGCCAAGTTTATCGAGGCAAATACAAAAGCCACCGAGCTTGGTATAAAAACGATTCAACTATTTGCTATTACATTTCCAGTTATCGGTTTTATCG
>JBAXYC010000074.1:0-3058 GCA_037127615.1 bacterium
GCGTCTCACAGCGCCAACAATGCGGATATGAGTGAATGATTTTCTCTTTTGCAAAAAGTGCCGGCAGCTTTTGATCGCCATGTAATGCCGCGAGATACTTTATGATTTCAATATCACCTTTCTGGTGCGCATCTTTTTCTGTCTCACTGCTTTTCGGCTTCACGTATTGACCTGCAAAATCAGTCACCTCAGGCTTAAACACTCCATTCATCGCAACATGCTGGATAAACGGCATATTATTTTTGTTTCCGAGCGCGAGATCATCGAGTCCAAATGCTGGAGCGATATGCACAATACCAGTACCGTCAGTGGTCGTCACAAAATCAGCCGCATAGACCTTCCAGCCGTTCTCGCGGTTTTTAAGTGACTTATTTTTTGAATAATAATCAAATACTGGCTTGTATGACTTTCCAACAAGCTCGCTTCCCTTCATCGTGCCGAGAACCTCGTACGGTTTATCCTTAAACGTTGCCGCGAGACGATCGGTTGCGAGAATGAGAATATTATCCGCGATTTTTACTTTCGAATACTCAATCTCTGCACCGACTGCGAGTCCAGAATTTCCTGGCAACGTCCACGGCGTGGTTGTCCATGCGAGTAGATACGTAACGGGTTCACCAGCTTTTTTTGTTACATCAATAATTTCAAATTGTACATACACAGAAATATCAGTGATGTCTTTATATCCCTGATTTACCTCAAAATTAGACAGGGTTGTCTCGCAACGTGGACAGATCTGCATTGCCTTGAAACCCTCATACACGAGATTTTTATCGTAAAGCGACTTGAATGCCCACCACACTGACTCGGTATAGCTCGCATTCATAGTTTCGTAGTCGTTGTCCATATCTACCCAGCGGCCAAGGCGTGGAATGATCGTACACCAGTCGTTCGCATAGCGCATTACGCTCGCACGAGCAGCTTCATTAAATTTTTCGATACCAAAATCAATGATATCTTTCTTTGATTTAAGTCCGAGTTCCTTTTCGATGAGATTTTCTACTGGCAAACCATGACAATCCCACCCCCAGCGACGGCGGACTTTATAGCCCTGCATTGTTTTATAGCGAGGTACGGCATCTTTGATAGATGTTGGCAACACGTGTCCAAAATGAGGCAATCCCGTCGCAAATGGCGGCCCGTCATAGAAAATAAAATTACCTTTCTTCCCTGCGTGGGGCGCAGTTACCTGATCGAGCGACTTTTGAAAAATTCCCCTCGCATTCCAAAACTCGAGGACTTTTTCCTCGCGGAGGGCATTCGGGCTTTTTGCAGGCGCGGTGGCAGCCACGTCTGATGATTTTGTTTTTTTATTGAGTTCGTCGGCCATATAGAATATGGACATTCTAGCACTTTTAGGGAATTTTTACAGTTGAGGCTACATTTTCTCCGGTGCAGCAATACCAAGTAGACTGAGACCATTTTTTATAACGATCGCAAAGGCAGCAGTGAGAGCGGCACGGTGTGGGGACTGCGGATCATCTTTATTGACGATAACTGTTGAGCCGTAGAAAGTACTGAAAGCGCCTGCGAGCGTGAGAAGATACGTCGCGATATGGTGTGGCTGATATTCCCTGCCAGCACGCTCAACGACTTCCGGGAAACGATACAGTATTTTTTGTAACACAGAAAAATCAGAAAAATCTTGCGCAACTGTAGGATCAATACCGAGCCCTTTTGCTTTTTCCAGAATAGAAAGTGCGCGAGCGTGTGAGTACTGCAAATACGGACATGAGTCGCCGGTGAGATTGAGCATTTCGTCCCAGCTAAAAATAATATCCTGACTGCTTTCGCGCTTGAGATCATTGAACTTCACTGCACCGATACCGACAGCGTCCGCGGTCATTGGGTTGATTTCCCCTGCACGCTTTATTGACTCATCGATAATATCCTCCAGCCAGATCACATTCCCTTTTCGAGTAGCCATCTTTCCTTCGGCAAATCGATAGAAACCATGCGGCACATGGACGCGTTGGCTCTTTTTGAAATAGCCAAGCATCTCCTCGACTTCGAAAAGTTGCTTAAAGTGCAGCGACTGTTCGACGCCAACTTCATTGACGACGGTGATATCCGGTCCATATGTGTCTCGACGATATTTATCGGTCGCGAGGTCGCGTGTCGCATAGAGCGTCGTGCCGTCCTTTTTCTGGATCATAAATGGAGGATACTTCTCTTTTGGAACTTCTTTTCCGTCCTTATCCTTCATCGTCTGGCCAGGCTCACGAAAAAAGACCAACTTTGCGCCATCACTATCCTCGAGAAGTTTAGCTTTTTCAAGGTCAGCGATAACTGGCACGATATAATTTTCATAAAAATGCTCACCGTGCTGCGTATCAAACTTACTCACATTCAAACGGGCGTAAATACTCTGGAAATAGTCCATTGAAATAGCCACGATTTTTTCATAGAGCGCAATAGCGTCCTTGTCCCCCTGCTCGAGCTGTGCGAAAGCGGCACGACCTTCGTCTTCGAGCGACAGCGCACCATTTTTTTCTTTTTCAAGATCGACTTCTGTGTGAAATTTTACATACAAATCGACGAGATATTTCATTTTGTTCTCGTTTTTGTCCAGATCAGCGAGACTTCCCCATTTTCGCAATGCGACGATCTGCTTTCCAAACTGTGTACCCCAGTCGCCAAGATGGTTGTCGCGGATCACTTTATACCCAGAAAAAGCAAGGATATTTGCGATCGCATCGCCGATGACAGTCGAGCGAAGGTGGCCGACAGTAAATGGCTTTGCAATATTTGGTGACGAATACTCGACAAGAACCTGCTTTTCCTGGCCAATTTTGCTCGAACCATAACTATTTCCCTGCTGGATAATATCAGCGACGCTTTTATTAAAAAAAACTGGTGATAAATGGAAGTTGATGAAGCCGGGACCGGCAATATCAATCTTCTCGACTTGATCAATTTTTTCGAGTCCGGCAACAATTTTTTCAGCAAGCTCGCGCGGTTTCATGCCGAGTTTTTTTGCGTAGACCAATGCGGCATTTGTCGAATAGTCCCCGTGCGAGAGTTCGTCGGGATGCTCGAGATTAACCAGCGTCAAATC
>JBAXYC010000075.1:0-3040 GCA_037127615.1 bacterium
GATTTATCACAAAAGCTTCTACGGTATTTATTGTTTTTTTATGTAACATATAAATTCAAGAGGGTGTTTATGGATATATTACAGTATTATGCCAAATTGATTGGATGGATTTTTATGTTAGCGGAATGTGAGCTTCAAGAGGAAAAAAGCCTCAAGATGACGGTTTTGTCAAAATATGGTGAATGAATACATCTGAACTGTAACTATTTTTAGTTACTGTTCACACCCCCTGAGTCGTTTAAAATAAATTGCGTCGAAATAAGCAACCCGTAACCAAAAAAAGCATAGAATCAGCAGTAGCAAAAAGACCTTGAAATCATTGAAATTTCAAGGTTTTTTTACATTTATTTTTGTATTTTTTGTTGACAAGAATATGGTTATGTGATATACTTAACACATAACCATATTCAACCAAGGAGGACATGATGATGGCTGTTATTTACCAACACGACAAGCGCTCTGGTATCACTTACGCATACGAGTCTTATTCCTATTGGGACAAAGAAAAGAAAATGACTCGGGCGAAACGCAAACTGATCGGGAGGCTTAACAAAGAAACTGGCGAGATTGTGCCGACGGACGGCAGAAATAGAGCCGAGAAGCTTAAGGAGTCCGTTGATGAGGAGCCAAACTACAAAGCGCTGTATGAGAAGCTGTTGAAAAAATACGCAGCGCAGGAAGCTTTGGTGACAACGCTGAAAGAAGAACTCAAAAAACTAAAGAAGAAGGGTGAGTAACGTATGCTGTTTGGAAGATTTGAATTCATCACAGGGTTGCAATATAAGGTAAAGCATCTTCAGCATGAAGTAGATGCTTTTACGACTGGCGAAAAATATGTAAAGATGAATTCAAACTTCCAAGCAATGCTCGCTGAAAAAAAACGCGAGGTAAAAAAGCTGCGAAACGAACTTGGAGACGCTCGCAGCGAGATGGTTACCGTTCGTAACAAATGGATGCAGGTATTTGAGGACTTACAGTCGGAACATGCTAAGGCAATCAACAATATGGAGCGCATCAATAAAGCGCTTGAAGAACGCGCACTCAAAGCCGAGAGGCGTGTTGACGAGCTTAAGGATGAAATCTTGGCATTGAAACGGGAACGTTATGCAATCCAAACCGAATTTGAAGAGGAAAGCGCCAAAAACCAAAAGCTACTATCGCAGATAAAGAGAACCCACGAAAACTCTTCGATCCCATCGTCTATGAAACCAAACCGCAAGCCAATCACCAACAACCGCGAAAAATCAGGCAAAGCGCCTGGCGGACAATCGGGTCATAAGGGACACCGTCGTAAGAAACAAAAGCCGACCGAAGTGATAGATATTCCGCCACCGAAGGAATACGCGGACAATCCTGATTACGAACCGACCGGCAAAATAATCAAGCGGCAGCGGGTAAGCGTAAAGGTAGTGCCGTACACTGAAGAATATGTTACCCTGGAATTCAGGAACATAAAGACGGGAAAGCTTGTCCATGCTGATTTTCCAGCAGGCGTTGTTAATGATGTAAACTACGATGGGAGCGTCAAGGCATTTGCGTTTTTGTTAAACAACCATTGTAATGTCTCAATGGACAAAACGCGCGAATTCCTTTCAGAAGTGACAGATGGGGCATTGCAGATCTCAAAAGGCATGGTTTGCGGCTTAAGCCGTGAGTTCTCGGAAAAATCTAAGGCAGAGCAAGCAGAGGCGTTTTCAAAACTCGTAGTAGCTCCAGTTCTTCATGTGGATTTCACAACCGCCAAAGTGAACGGAAAAAATTTCAACGTTGCCGTATGCGCCACGCAGCAAATTGCGGCATATTTTGCACGGGAACATAAAGGTCATGAAGGCATTAAGAACACACCAGCAGAGCTTAACCCAAACACCCTTGTGCACGACCATGACAAGACTTTCTATAGTTATGGTCGCTTGCACCAAGAATGCTTAGTACATATACTCAGATACCTCTTGGACAGCATACAAAATGAGAAGAACCTAACATGGAGTAACCTTATGCGAGAGCTGCTTCGAGAGATGATCCACTACCGCAACAGTTTAGATCCTGAAGTGGATTTAAATCCTGTCAAAGTCTCAGGGTTCGAGGAAAGATTTGGGCAAATCCTTGATATTGCAGACAAAGAATACGAATACGAACCGCCCAGCAAATATTACAAAGATGGGTTCAATCTAAAAAAGAGGTTACGGGAATTCAGAGAAGCGCATCTTTTGTTCTTACATGACAAAAATATTCCAACAGACAACAATTTAGCCGAACGTCTGCTCAGAATATTCAAACGAAAACTACGACAAGTGATGACTTTCAGAAGCTTAAGCGCACTTGATTACTTATGCCAGAGTTTGACAATGTTAGCACAGTTGTCCTCTCGCAATGTTAATGTTTACAAAAGTGTAGCCGAAATTTTCGGTTGATTTTGTTGAGCAAATTTTTGCCGACATGTGGGAGTTTCATGTGTCGGCTTTATATTTTCTTGTTACTGTTCCTTCCCCCCCCGTGTGAACAGTAACTATTTTTATAAATTTATCTTGGGAATTTACTAAAATTGATTGACTTTGAATGTGATATAGTGTAATATTTTCACTGTTGGCAGTAATGGAGAGATGGCTGAGCTGGTCTAAGGCGCACGACTGGAAATCGTGTGGGGGGTTAAACTTCCCGAGAGTTCGAATCTCTCTCTCCGATATGAATAGTGGCTTTCAAGGATTCTTTGAGAGCCACTATTTTCTGTTGTTATGTTTTTTGCATCCCATTTGCACCCATCCATATATTGGGAGGATTTTTGGCGAGATTTGCATCCATTTTTGAATATGTTTAACTTTATAAATTGTAATAAAAAATTGACCAAGCACTATATGGAATAATTATGTTTTTCATGATATTATAATAACAGTATAATACCATGAAAATTCTCACCTGTATCGAAAAAATAAAGTATTCAATATGGAGGTATAATGATGGGTGCAATCGTTTTAAGGTCAGAAGAATTGAATTTACCAAAATCTATTGCAGACAAATTAAAGGGGAAAAAAGTAGAAATTAT
>JBAXYC010000076.1:0-2953 GCA_037127615.1 bacterium
TTTTTTACCATTGCGAGTCTACCGTCGAGCCCGTTCCACGCAGTAAGCACCTGTTCAATCGTCTCAATGGGTACTTTAAAAAGCTCGGTCGCCTGTACAGCGAGTGCAGCATTTTCACGATCATACGAACCGCGATACTTTACGTCCCACTCAGGTGGCACGCTCGTCACGTGAGTGCGAAGCATTTTTGCTTTAGGCTTGATACCTGCATCTTCGCGAACAGAATCAATAACTGTATCATTCCCGATGATAAAGTTATTATATGTTTGAAATTCGAGAATACTGGAAACCCGCGCCGCCATTCGCGGCGCGGGCCACGATGAAAACGTCGTAAACACAGCCACGTGTGGGCTGATACGCGCGTGGTTATACGCAGGAATCATTGCTGCTGGAATACGCGCCACGATAAGGTCATCTTTTTTAATCGATTTAAGTAGTGCCAGCGTCCCCGACACATCCGGATCAATCTGATACACGCGAGCACGAGCCTCATCCGCATCATCTGAAAAAGCTTTCTTCAAAATAGAATACGTCATTCCTGCCACGGTACTTTTTCCACACGCCCCGATAACACCAATGAGCGTAATCGGCGGCGCAAGCTTGAGCACAAGCGTCTGTGGAAACTCCACTGGTATTTTTTGTTCATAGGCCTTTTTCAAAAATGATGCATCCGCGGGCACATCCGGCGACAAGATAATAATATCAGCAAGAGCAAGTTCATCTACAAACGTATCCACCTCTGAACTATATTTTTTGAGACCCGACTCAACAAGCTCTGCCATGGCATGCTTCGTTATCTTCTCGCTACGCATGTCATAGACCGCCACTGCTGGTACCATCCCAGCATTCTGCTCAGCCTTCGTACCAATCTTCAGAAGAAATTTAATATCGGGAACCATCTCCATGTGCGGCCCTAGCCCCACCACCGCCACTTTCTTCCCTTTAAAAAATTCCTTGTATGTCATGCAAGATATTATACCGCGATTCGGGTTTTATCTACAATTTTTTGTAAAAAATGGACTTCTGCTAAAAGAAAATCGGCAACGCTTTCACGTTGCCGACGTTTTGATTATGCTAATTGTCAAACTTAAACCCGTTGACCAGGTTGATCGAGTGCAGCTTCCAAGAGACTGAGGCCCTTTTGCTCCGCCAAGCCCAGCTCCATTGTCGTGTCAACTTTCGGCACGCGCATGAAGTTTTTCCAACCATTGACATGCATTGGATTAAAGGCGTTTGTCGCGTTTTTCCGGAGCTGCACGAGTGACAGCGTTGTCGGCGGGCATTGATGGTTGTGAGTGCCGTTGAATAAGGCCAACCACCCTTCATCTGCAAGATACCAATGCTCGTCTCCAGGACAATGACCACGACTCCGCAATATAGACCAAACCGCCCGCATCCGAGCTTTAGGGGTCATGTCGCCAAACCGGTTCATTGCGCAGAAGTCAGCAATTCCATTATCAAGCGCATCACATAACCACTCACCGCGAGCATACCGCTTATCGCCCTGAATGGTTACATTGCCAAGACTGTTCACGACGATAGAGACGACTGCACCATTCGAGCGGAGAACTGTGTGCGCTTGCGGATTATCCGTCTTCACGGCCGCGGCGTCGATAACCGTTGTGTTGGTGCCATCGCTAACGTCAATCGTAAACCAAACATTTGCACCAGCCTTGCCGGTCTTTGGACCAAGCGAGTTAATGTAGCGGGCATACGTGTGATAGCACGTCTGATCCTTATACAAAACATCCAACGCAAACAACATATGGTCGGTCACGTTAGCACGCTCATCCGCCGAACAAGCCGTCCTCCAGAGAGACTCGTAAACGTTACGCAGTCCGAACAGAAGCCCGTCTTGCCGCTTGGCTTCAACCTCAAGAAGACGATAGAGACCTTGCAACGCATCAGGGTCAGTGAACACAGTAATCTTGCTTTTCACAACACCCTTCACGAAAGTAAGAAACGGTTTTTCATCGGTAGGTGCCTGGAGGTTTTTTTCGAGCTTGGTCTGAACCGCAGCCAAAACTTTCATTGCCCAGCGCAGCGCCGCCTGATCAAATCCTTTCTTGCTGATTTTCATCGCCTTGAGCAGACTGGCCAAGTGTGATTTCGGACAACCGGTATCGCCATCGAACCGGTTAACCTCACGAATCATGTCCCAGATTGGGCCATTTTGAAGCGTGAGCATATCCGCCATAATGACGGTGGCACAAGTTTCTCCGGCACGTGCCACTTTACCATTACGATGTTCATCCACATCACCGCCTGCACCAAGGGAGAGCGTTTTTTGTGCAATCCACTGGTCAATGGTCTGGTGAGGAACTTTTGAAGTAAACTCCACTTTGGCGGTTTTGATACCGTCAAAGTAGTGAACACCAAGTGTGTAGGCGATATAATACGCCATTACTTCATCGAGGTGAAGGTGCATGAGCACCGTGTTAACCGGCCGTGTATTTTTTTTCATCTTACTGCCTTTCTTGTCGAGGGACCTAAGTCCCATTTGGTTTTATTTAACTATATTAGCAAACGTCGAAGAACGTAGCCGCGTATAATTATAGCACAAATAAGAGTATTGTCAAGACAATTTACCCTTATTTTAAGCCATATTTTCTATTAAAAACCCCTAAACTCGCCCGTATTTGTCCTCGAGACGTGTAATATCACCCTCATCAAATTCGCCAAGAGCGATCTCCAAGATGCGCACTTCGCAATCCCCCGCCTGCATACGGTGCTTTTCTTGCGGTACCACGAAGAATTCGTCGCCAGCTTTTGCCTGCGTGACCTTCTCGCCGATAGTTATCGTCGGCGCGCCATCCAAAACCTTCCAAAACTCGGCCCGCTTCGCATGATACTGCAAACTCAGCCCCTCACCCGCTTTAATCGTGATGATCTTCACGGTCGACAACTCGTTTTGTGTAAATCGCTCAAAATTTCCCCACGGACGATCTTCAGT
>JBAXYC010000077.1:0-2930 GCA_037127615.1 bacterium
AGCGAAGTTTGTGATTATTGGAAAGGGGACATATCGCAGTCACCTCGAGAAGAAGACTCACGACCTTGGGCTAGATTCGAAAGTTATTTTTACTGGTTTTCTTCCATACGAAGAAATGTTTGCGTTGTATCGTCACGCCAAAGCTTTTGTGTTTGCGTCACGCACAGAAACGCAGGGGTATGTGGGACTTGAAGCAATGACCCTTGGGTTGCCGGTTGTGGCACTTTCTGGCACGGGCACAAACGACCTTCTACATGGTGATAAAGGCGGATTTCTAATTGAACAAGATGATGAAAAGGTTTTTGCAGAGGCGGTGCTCAAGCTCATGACTGATAAAGCGACACGAGCCACGAAGTCAAAGCAGGCCGTGGCGCGTGCTGAGGAGTATTCTCTGGATGCCATGACAGAAAAACTGTTGCGCATATATTCTACTACCATCTATGCACATAAATAGTCACTCACTTTTAGAGACGGGGGGATTTGCAGGTCAGTTTCTTGATCTGATTGAAAAAAGTCATGCACAGAAAATGACAGAAGGTGGCGGTGGCACTGCTGCCAAGAGTGCTGGTGCTTACGTCGTCGGCCTATATGGTGACCTCGGTTCTGGGAAGACGGCATTTACACAGCTCATTGCAAAGCTACTCGGTATCGAAGAGGGGATAACTAGCCCAACATATGTGATCGAAAAAGTTTATCCTATCAACAGCTTGCAAACAGCTTTTAAACACCTTATCCACATTGATGCTTATAGGCTTGAAAAAAGTGCAGAGCTTGCGCATCTAGGCTGGAGTGAGATTATCAGTGACCCAACCAACCTCGTTTTGATCGAGTGGCCTGAACGTGTCGCTGATATCATGCCAGCAGACCATATCCGCCTTAAATTTACATTTATAGACGACACAACACGTGAGATAGAAATGCTAGCTTCCAGTGATGGGAACAAGTGATACAATGGGTGAATGACCACAACCGATCACACCCACAAGCGACTGATTCTCCTCGACGCCCACGCCATTCTCCATCGTGCGTATCATGCGCTGCCCGATTTTGCGTCTGCAAAAGGTGAGCCAACTGGCGCGCTCTACGGACTCTCGACGATGCTCATGAAGATCATTGCTGATTTGAAACCTGATTATATCGTCGCGTGCTACGACTTGCCGGGACCAACCTATCGTCATGAGGTATACAAAGAGTATAAAGCTGGACGCAAGAAAACTGACTCTGAGCTTGTTTCACAAATGAAACGTTCGCGCGATGTTTTTTCTGCGTTTGGTATTCCTATTTATGATAAGCCGGGGTTTGAAGCCGACGATATGCTCGGGACGATCGTGCAGCGCGTTCTTTCGAGTGGAGAAAAAGGAAAAAAAGAAAATGAGTCTGAAGTGCTCGCAGATGTAGATGTGGTCATCGCATCGGGTGATATGGACACGATGCAGCTCATCCATGATAAACGTGTGCAGGTATATACATTGAAAAAGGGAATCAACGACACGATCATGTATGACGAGGAAGCTGTGCGAGCACGATTTGGGTTTGGGCCAGAGCTGTTGCCGGACTACAAAGGTCTTCGTGGTGACCCATCTGACAACATCATCGGTATTGCAGGTATTGGCGAAAAGACAGCAACTATTTTGATTACAAAATTTGGTACTGTCGAACAGATATATGCTGCGCTTAAAAAAGCCAAAAAAGAAAAGCCTGCGTATGAAAGTTTTAAAAAGGTTGGCATTAGTGATCGTATTATCAATCTACTCGAAGAGGGAAAAGAAGAAGCCGAGTTTAGTAAAATGCTCGCAACTATTCGCCGTGATGCACCGATCGACTTTGTCCTACCGACACAGCAGTTCCGAGATTCATTAGATATGGCTAGGGTACAGGCTCTTTTCACCGAACTCGATTTCCGCACCCTCGGTGCACGACTTACACAGGTGCTCGCCGGTAAGGTCACGGCCGCAGCTGCAAAAGCTGCCGGTGTAAAAAGTGCAAAAGAAATAAAAGACGAAAAGATCCAGAAAGATGCAGCAGATATGAGCTCGATTGATCCAATGGAGTTTCGTAAGGCCAGTGTTGCGCTTTGGCTCGTCAATTCAAATTTGAGTGAACCGACACTCGATGATATGTACAATTTTGCTAAGGTCGATGCAGCAGCGGAGAGTTCTGCAGCAGCCGCGTTTGCGAAAGCGCAGCAGATTATTTTTACAGAGATGGACAAGCGTAATTTACGAAAGGTGTACGAAACTCTCGAGCTTCCGCTTATTCCCGTACTTGACCGGATGAAAGAGGTTGGTATCAAAATAGATGTTGCCTACCTCAAAAAACTTGGTAAGGAGTATCACGCAACCGCAGACGAGCTCGAAAAGAAAATTTGGGCATTAGCCGGTACAGAATTTAATATCAGCTCACCAAAACAGCTTGGCGAAATTCTTTTTGATAAATTAGGGCTTGTTATAAAAAATGCAAAGAAGACCGGTGGGGGAGCGCGTTCCACAAAAGAATCTGAGCTCGCAAAGCTTCAAGAGGAGCATCCAATCGCCGGACTTATTCTCGAATATCGCGAGCTACAAAAACTTCTTGGTACGTACATCGATACGATCCCTACACAAGTGGATGCAGACAACCGTATCCACTCTACGCTCGTCCAGACCGGCGCTGCGACAGGGCGCATGTCATCAAAAGACCCAAACCTCCAAAATATTCCCATAAAGACTGAGCTCGGACGCCGTATTCGCCACGCCTTTATTGCTGATTCAAAAGCCGGCTTTGTGCTCGCATCATTTGATTATTCGCAGATTGAACTTCGTGTGGCGGCATTTCTTTCTGGTGACAAACGCCTGATTGAGATTTTCAAGAGCGGAGGAGATATCCATAAAGCTGTTGCTGCGGAGGTCTTTCATGTAGCACCAGAGCAGGTAGACTCGGAGATGCGTCGC
>JBAXYC010000078.1:0-2905 GCA_037127615.1 bacterium
GGCTTTGCCGTGAGCCGTCTCGAAGAATGGGTTTCGCATAAGAGAAGCGTTGCTGGCGGCCGTGCCGAGGAAGAAAATCGTATTCGAAAAGAGATTCCGATGTTTCTTTTTCTTGAGGCCGTGAAGAAATGAGTGTAGAATGGCTGCATGAATATCATTTTATATACAAAAAAGGGCTGCCCGTGGTGCGAGGACGTCCTCGCTCTATTTAAAGAAAAAAACGTGATATATGAAGAGCGCGAAGTGCGTGGTAATACAGCATATTTTGATGAGCTCGTTGCGAAGTCAGGACAAAACAAATGCCCAACTCTCGATATCGATGGAGAAATTTTGGCAGATTCTGATGCAGAGCAAGTCGCTGTCTACATGAAAAATAAAGGGGTAGCTGGTTTCTAGGTCTTTGTGGGCCGATAGAAATTAAACGACGTCTTCGATTGTCAATGTAAATCGAAGCCCGAGAAGGACAATAATGCCGAGGATCACAAAAAGTCCCGCGGCATTGCTGTAATAGAGCCCCACTGCGGTGATCGCTGGTGCCAATATGTACGCAATAAAGCGAGTGACACGGAATGACGTGAGCACATCGGCATCTTCGGGTTTCACTTTTTTAAAGAAGTAGGCTTCGATCATGACCTCAGCAATACTTGCGCCGACACGGGTCATAAAGAGCGCTATAGCCCATACGAGCACGTTGTGACTAGTGATGAAGCCAAGCGCGATAGTCGAAAGCCCCATGATGATAAAGCCAACATTCATGATCTTTTTTTCACCCCAACCGCGATCGGCGAGTCGTCCTGCAGGATATTGAAAAATAACGAACGGCAATAGCATTATGGTGAGGATAATGCCGATCTCATCCCAGCTAAAGCCAAGTGTTTCGTGTAGGTGAATCGGAATGTAGATGACCATCCACGCGTAGAAAGTATTGAGAATGACATTTGCAGCAAAAAGCTTCGAAAGGTTTTCTTTTCGTAATATATATGCGAGCGTTTCGTGAAGTGCAAAGTGGCCGTAGTGTGGATCCTTGAAACCCTTCAAATTTTTCCAAATGAAATAAAAGAGAAAAAAAAGTATACCGAATGCAGCCATATACACATTGCGGTAGTGAATGCCGGCGATGAGTGACGCGCCGATGAGTGGTGCAAGAATCCATGCGATATTGTTGACACCCATAAAAAGCCCACGAATACCGCCGATGTGGCGTATATCAGAGTATGTCTCAAGGAAAACATCGAGGTTGAGACCAATAAGGGTGACAACAACCGTGCTTAAAATAAATGCTGCAGCGATGATCCAGAACGACTCTGCGGTTATGAATGCATATGATAGAACGAGCTGAATGACGATGAGGATTAGCGAAGTTTTATAGTTTCCAAAGCGTTCGAGGATTTTTCCAATGGAAAAAAGGCCAATAATTGTGAGCATTGAGCCGACAATATAGAGGATGCCGATCGTTTGTTCATTTGTAAAAAGGCCGAGGAAGCTTGAGTTAACATATACGGGGAGTACCGAGTGTAATGTGTAAATAAAACCGATTAAAAGAATTGTATACACGACACGACTAGGGTGCGTGATGCTCGGATGGTGCTTCATATCTGTAAATTATAACATACCTGGGTATGAGTATGATTACGGTCAAATCGGATAAAGATTACACCAACACAACAACCCGCCGAAGCGGGTTGCGTGTCATAGGTCAAGGCTGCTCAGTTCAGAAGAGACAGCGTCCAATGTTTCAAAGTGGTGTCCTTAAGCCGGCCGAAGCCAAACTTTTTATTGTGGACCCTATTATTATGATTTAAGGAGCTTCTCGTCGAACGTAAGTAACCTTACCTAAAGTATGAACCCACTATTACGGAAGTCAATCGTCTACAGGGGAGAAACCTGTTCACAAGTTGTGCATAACCCTAATTTTCTGTGGATATCAATTCTTGATTTATATAGTCAGAAGAACTGGGATCACAATAGGTCGCTTTGCTGTCTTTTGGAGGAGGAATCTGCTGACATCTTCGGTTATATTTGTCTTGATGAGATCGACGTCGAGCGGATTCATGCCCTGAGTTGTTTGTTCAACAGTGTTTTTAATGACGAGGCGTGCCTGGTGAAGGAGCTCCTGTGATTCACGAAGGTAGACGAACCCACGAGAGATGATATCGGGAGATTTCTTGAGTTTACCAGTCTGCGCGTTGATGATGGCAAAGACGATAAAGATACCGTCTTGTGCAAGCATTTGACGGTCGCGGATGACGACATCCTGGATATCGCCGACAGAGAAGCCGTCTACCATGACGATGCCTGACGGTGCCTTTTCTTTGAGCTTGATGATTGTTGAATCCTTGCCGTCGTTTGTGCCGAGATGCTGGATTTCGACGATAGAGCCGTTGTCAGGAATAATAATCTGATCATCGGTCAAACCGTTTGCGTCTTTTGCAATCTCACCGTGAACACGAAGCATGTAGTGGTAGCCGTGGACAGGCATGAAAAACTTTGGATGGATTTTCTTGTGAATCCACGCTGTTTCGTCGCGGTTTGCATGTCCTGAAGAGTGCACGTCAGCAATACGATAGTGGATGATATGAGCACCTTGGCGTGAAAGGTTGTCCTTGAGGCGTTGCACAGCACGCTCATTTCCTGGAACAACGGATGATGAAAGCAGAACAGTGTCGCGCTTGTTTATTTTAATATATTTATGGGTCTTGTTTGCCATGCGCATCATAGCCGCAAATTCGTCACCCTGTGCACCGGTTGCAAGAATAATAATACGTTCAGGAGGAAACATGTCGATCTGCTCGACAGTGATGAGGGTGTCCTTTTTTGGTTTGAGGAGGCCGAGTTTGATACAAATCTCGATGTTTGTTTTCATTGAGCGACCTTCGACGACAACTTTCTTGCCATACTTTTCAGC
>JBAXYC010000079.1:0-2851 GCA_037127615.1 bacterium
CCCGAGAATCTGGTCAGCTTCAAGCAATAAGACTTGAAGAAGGATTGGATGGTGAGGTTGCTGAGTCCGATGAACAACAAATTGAAGTCAAGGAACGACAAATTGAGGTTCGAGGAATTGAAGAAGACTCATCAAGTGAAGGTAAGGTTACTGAGAAGGATGTCGAGTTTGTTCTCATCAATGGAAGGGAATCTGCTGCAGGCTCTAGCAAGGGATCGAGCAGTCATGAGAGGCTTATCCGATAAATGGAGGCACAAGCTGACTGAGTTATTACAGATGATGCAGGAGAAGGATTTCATCGCTCCAAGTCATCTCTCCCCCGACCCGGCCACTGCGCTGAGGACTGGTGGGGTTTCACATCTGATTGCGTATACTCTCGTCGTGCGCGAGCACAAGAGTACGCCTTTGAGATTCTGTATGGACGGCAGGGATATCAATCCGTCCATCTCGCAGGGTCTACAGGCAGCAGTCAACTACCTGAAAGTCATGTTCAACTTTGTTTGGGGAAGATGGGTTTGGACCTCAGACATCATCAAGGCTTTCTGGCAGGTACCATTACATCCCGGAGCCGTCATTTGGACGGGAATGGTGGTAGGAGGATTGATCTGGAAATGGTTGGTTCTCCCATTCGGCCTCTGTTGCAGTTCAAGAGGTCTTGAAGGTTTATTATCGCAAGGATTATCGGATCACTGTTATTATGTCGACAACATCTGTTTCACGGCATCCAATCTGGGTGACTTAGTGATTCAAGTCAACAAGGCAGTTAAGTTCATTGAAGGCAAAGGCTTCAAGTTGAATCCGGATCAAACAGTTGCGAATTTCTCAACCTCTGACATGGACATGGAAATGGTTCATGCAGGGAAGTCAGATCATAATGTTGGTTTTCTCGGTTACAAGTGGAGGGTTGACAAAGATCTGATGTGCCAAGTTTGGAAAATTGATGACGATTTGGTACGAAAGGTTAAGGTGTACGATATTACGAAAAAGGAGCTCGCAAGTCTGGTTGCCTCTTGGTATGATCCATTGGGTTTATTTGCTGCCGACATGTGCGGACTTCGTTATTGGGGTCAAAAGCTGCTTCTTGGCAACATTGGTTGGAATGACAAGATTACCGATCAACAAGGGCTGCAGAAACTCGCTGAGTTTATTGATCTCAGAAGGAACTTTGAAGGTCAGAGTCCGAGATTCCTTGGACCACTTCCTGATTCCAATGAAACCTGGATAGCAATGTGCGATTCCAGCGAAGAGGGATGGGCATGCGGAATATTCAATCAGCAGTGCCTCCCGATTTATCAAAAATATGGCTATTTCCCATCAGGCAAAGAAAGTGGAACCATCCCTTACAAAGAGATGTTTGCTTTCAAGCGTGCCACAGACCTGATCTCGCATTTCAAGGATGAAGTGAAAGGACTTCCTGGTGCTGATCAGATGAGGATTCTCCTACTGAGCGATTCCACGATAACACTGCATCGGGTGTTAAATCTCTCAGATTCAGGTGATCTTACGGTCAAGGAGAGGAATCTCCTCAAGGCCATTCGTCCCAAGATCATGGAACATCAATTGCGGATTGGATTTATTCCCACAAAATTGAACATGGTCGACGTAATCACACGACCTACTGTGTTGGATTATCAGTACGTCAATCCGGAGCATGTCAAGCAGTATCTCTTGCCGCTTCCGAGGAAAAATGATACAATTAAGAAGATCAATCTCAGAGGAGCGACTTTCTACCAAGATCTCGCGAGGGGGGCATCTGTTCAGACAAAGCAGGATCCTCCCACCTCTACCCCCGTGGGGACGGCGGACCCCCCGTGTACTGCTGCAGAAATTTTGACGCAGCAGGAGGAAGTCTTCTGCTCAGCAGTGGATTTCGATTTCTTACCGGACGACATGACCAAGAAGGTCATCGATATTCCGAAGGTCGGCAGACGCATCGTCATCGACAAAAACTCACCTCAGGTGAATGAAATTTGCTCGCGATATCATAAGATTCGTCACCAAGGAGTGCAACGGACTATGAAGGACATCAAGAAAGTCTATCATATCGCGAGGTTGAGAAGAGCAGTCAAGGAGGTTGTTCTTCGCTGTGTGGCGTGTCAAAAGACACGACCTATCAAAAAGAAGTGGTTTTGGAGATCACAAAGAGCGCATCAAATTCTGAGCAAGGTTTGGACATGGGTCAGCGTGGATTTTATCGAGGGCCTTCCGCCCTTGCCAGCTGGATTTGATCAGGTTTTCACTTATGCCATGATTATAATGGACCTGATGACGCGTTTTATTTTTACTATGCCCTTGTGCGAAATCAAAAAGGAGATGGTTCAAGAGGTATTGGAGGCATGTTTCACCACCTATGGTTACCCAAGAGTGATTGTGAGTGATCAAGCTTCAACGTTTATGTCCCTCCAGAAGCATTATATCGAAAAAGGATGTCTCTGGTTAAAGAGCTTTGCGTACGCGCCAGCTCAAAAAGGTGTGTTTGAGAGGATGAACAGAAGTATCAAGGAAATGATTCGTTCTCGTTTGGTGGAGAAAAGGACTCACGATTGGGTGGATGAATTGAAACAAGTCACCTTGTTACTCAACACCACGGAGTATTCGGAATTTTCTCATCAATCCCTCACGCCATCTGACATGAATTTGAATTACCGCCCCCGCATTCCGGGAGAAGATTCAATTCAAACAAGAGCCGAATTCTTTGAAGAATCAAGATCGGCAATGACAGGTTTTATGGAACTTCAGCTCAATCAAAAGGTGCAAGAAGAATTCTTCACGGCGATTGCAGCAAGGAAGAAAGAGAAACTCGATGAGCACAGGAAATTATTCCAGCACAGATTATCGAGAAGTCAAGGCG
>JBAXYC010000080.1:0-2810 GCA_037127615.1 bacterium
GCCGTCGAATGGCCTTTGATATGGTGGAGCTCGCCAATGGTACCAAGCCAGACGATATCCTTTTCACTATAGTTTTTATGCGCATGGAGAAGCTCGGCCTTGAGCGCGGGGGACTGGCGGGTGAGCTCGAGGCGGGCATTGGCAACAGAAAAGCCGGTTACCGACGGCACGCCATTTGGAATGACCGTGATCTTATTTCGAACGATCGGCCAGTAGATGGTCATCGAGCGCATATAGTCTGAGACAGCAATCGTCTGGTGACAGAGGAGGATAGTGACCCAGTAAATGCATTTTATGACAGCTTTTGATAGGTAGCTGCGGTTTTCATTAAACGCCCAGCCGTGCGCGGTGAATATGATTTTTGCTCGAGGGATCAGTTTATTTTTTTTCGTTGGCAAACGGAGGTTGGCGAGGTGTGCAGCAAATGCGCCGAGTGCACCGATTTTAGAACTGTTGAGATGAATGACGTTTGGTTTTTTTTCACGAAAGATTTTGTAGAGTGACCAAAAAACAGCGAGGTCTTTTTTAATGCTGACGTCACGGCCAAGGTCGAGGAGAGAAGTGACCGGTATGTTTGCCGCGCGGAGCTTCATTGCGAGCGGTCCATCACCCCCGAGGATGACTTCGGTTTCATATAGCTCCTTTGGCAACCTTGTCGCAAGGTCGTAGACGTATCGCTGCGCACCGCCCCAGTTGGACTTTGTGATTACATAGAGTATTTTGGCAGTGGTCATAAAATCGGGTTTATTGTAGTATATCCAGTATACAATGACTATTATAAACAAAAAAGAGCCTATTTTCGTTGGTTTTGGTGATATTGTAGTCCTCGTCATCGCGCTGTGGCTAACATTGGCTTTTCGATATGAGTCTTTTCCGAGCATGTCAGTGTGGATCTCGCACCTACTTCCATTCAGTCTCATCTTCGTTTACTCACTTATTGTTTTTTATATTGCGGGGTTGTATGGGCGCTACAATGTGTTTGTTCGCGGCCGCATCCCGTCACTCCTGGTCAAGTCGCAGATCATAAATGTTGTCCTTGCCGTCATTCTCTTTTATTTCACGCCAGATTTTGATATCAGTCCAAAGACGACGCTCTTTATTTATTTTATAATTTCAACAGCGTTCATTGTCGCGTGGCGCGTGACTATTTTTTCTTTTTCAGACCTACGGGTAAAGCGCCGCGCATTGATCATCAGCACAACGAACACTGTTGTAAATGAAGCAACCGAGCTTTGTCACGAGATGAATACAAGCTCGCACTCATCACTCGAGTGTGCAGGAGTGATCGACAGTGAAATGGCAACGAGCAAGGAGTTCCGCGCGAACCTTCTTGAAAAAATAAAAAATGAACATATTTCGTATGTGGTACTCGATATGAGTCACCCTACTCTCGAACCGCTTCTTCCAGAGCTCTACAAAGCCATATTTCAGAACGTCAGCTTCGTTGATATCTATGCGTTGTATGAGCAAATGTTTGGACGTATACCGCTGTCGTCACTTAAGTACGCATGGGTGCTCGAAAATGTGTCGCCATCGACACCACGTCTGTACGACGCGCTCAAGCGCGCTATCGATATCGTGCTGTCGCTCGTACTCGCACTCATTACGCTCGTCGTCTGGCCATTTGTCTGGGCCGCTATCAAGCTGGATGATCGGGGCACAATCTTTACAAAACAGAGTCGTGTAGGAAAAAATGATCAAGCAATCCAGGTGTATAAGTTTCGCACGATGAACCGTACTGATGGCGGACGATGGGTTGCCGAGGCGGACAATGACAACAAAGTAACGCGTGTTGGATATTTTCTACGAAAAAGTCGTATCGATGAGTTGCCGCAGGTGTGGAGCGTGCTCAAAGGAGACTTGTCGCTCATTGGTCCGCGCTGGGATATCAAGGGCCTGAAGGACACACTCGAAAAGCAGATCCCATACTACGGTATCCGCACGATCGTGAAGCCCGGACTTTCTGGGTGGGCACAGGTAAATCAAGAAAAGCCGCCACAGTCGCTCGAGGAGACAAAAGCACGGCTATCATATGACTTGTATTACATAAAAAATCGCTCACTTGGGCTCGATATCCAGATCGCACTCAAGACGATAAAGACGCTGTTGTCGCTCGTCGGGATGTAGCATGTCGGTTTATAGTTAAATTTTCAAATGAATACTTCTTCAAACAAACCTCTCACGATCCTTATCACTGGCGCAGCTGGCTATGTCGGGGCAATGCTTGTGGATATTTTTTCCCAGCGGGCGGATGTCGCAAAGATCGTCGCGCTTGATAAGACGCTGCTCCCTGATTATATAAAAAACGCACCAAAGCTTCACTATATCTGCGCAAATACCGCTGACGGTTCATGGCAAAAAGAAGTTGCCGCTATGCAGCCGGATGTCGTCATTCACACCGCGTGGCAGATCCGTGAAATGTACGGAAAAAAGTCGTTGCAGTGGAAATGGAATATCGATGGGTCTGACGCTGTCTTTGACTTTGCGTTTGCGACGCCGTCAGTAAAAAAGCTGATTCATTTTTCGACAGTTGCTTCCTACGGTGCATACCCAACAAATACGATTGAGCATCTGTTTACTGAAGACGAAGGTTTCCGAAAGACTGACTATCTGTACGCGGAGGAGAAGCGTATTGCGGAGGAACACCTGAAAGAAAAGGCGGACGCCGCGCGTACCCGCGCGGCGCAAAGTGGTGTTAACGAACATGTTAGCGTGGCTATTATTCGCCCGGCATCGATCACTGGCCCGCGTGGTCGCTATGGTCGTGCAACATTTGGCCTTCAGTCGGCACTCTCGGGTCAGCTCAAGGG
>JBAXYC010000081.1:0-2766 GCA_037127615.1 bacterium
CAAGCACTGGAATACCACGTTTTTCGATGGCGGTCGCCATCTCGTACCCGAGACCTGTCGATGGATAGTCACAGATGGCAAGCATATAATCAGCGTGTTCGACACATTCAGCGATATCGCGGATATATATCTCTGTGGGAGTGCCCTGTGTATTTGTGGCGGTGAGAAAATCGAGCACTTCAAAATGGCCACGCAACTTATCTTTCAAACTAGCAATCATCCCAAGAAATTTATCCTTTTCGGCTTGAGGAAGACCGCTGATCGCACATCCAACATATAGTTTTTTCATAAAAATTAAAAGGATTATTTTCCAGTACTCCCAAACCGGCCCTCCCCTCGCTCCGAAGGGGTAAGCTCATCAACTTCAATGACCGTTGGATGTTCCACTGTTTGGATTAGAATTTGCACAATCTTATGGCCCTTCTCAAAAGTATAAGGTGCATCGGAAAGATTCATAACCCCTGCATGTATTTCACCGCGATAACAGGAGTCGATCACTCCACCGTATGTCTTTATTCCATATTTATGAGAGACACCGCTTTTGTCCGACATGATCCCAACATATCCATCAGGGATTTCGAACCCTAATCCAAGCGGAACTGACTTTCGCTCACCTGGAGCAAGGTGCACGGTTTCAGGTACATAGAGATCCATTCCGGCGTCCCCTTTATGTGCGAACTGAGGGATCTTTGCGTCGGGATGAATTTTTTTGATTTTTATATTCATTCTACTGATTCTTATACTGCTGAACTGTATCATGTAAAAGCTCAAACTTCACACCACTCTTTTTAAACACTGC
Organism: bacterium; assembly: GCA_037127615.1. GTDB lineage: Bacteria > Patescibacteriota > Minisyncoccia > Phycocordibacterales > PALSA-1337 > PALSA-1337. Next base: position 800 of record JBAXYC010000081.1, read on the forward strand.
CTTTGATTTTTCTGCACGGTGATAGTCAAGATTTGCGACAACACGCTTTACGCCAGCATTAATCATGATTTTCGCGCAGGTATAACATGGGGTCATATGACAATACAACGTGCTGCCGTTGATTGCGACACCAAGTTGAGCTGCTTGAGCAATAGCATTTTGCTCAGCATGAATTGTGCGGATGCAATGTTCTGATGTAACACCGTCGTCTCCAACCACTTTCGACATCTCGTGCCCGACGTCATCACAGTGATCTTGGCCAGCCGCTGAACCAACATAGCCAGTAACAAGAATACGTCGATCACGCACAATAACGCACCCTGAACGGCCGCGATCGCATGTTCCCCTGCTACCGACAAGCTCCGCAATATTCATAAAATAATCATCCCAAGACGGTCGAATATGTTTTCCTGAACCCTTGATCGGCATTTTTTTCATACATACAGTATACCCCGCGTTTACTACAGCGATAAGTTGACAAGGCCGTGATGTAGTAGTAAAAATAAACCAGCTGCGCGGGTGATCGACACTCGCACAATTGAAACAACGAACAAACTACAGCCTAGACAAACTATGAATGACACACCTATTTGTGATACGGGTCTGGTAAAGATCCACTTCTTCGAAGGTGAAGAAGGAAAAATCCCGGAGAGAATCGGTAATGATTCGACGGGATACAAGATATTCCTCAATGGGATTCTACCGGCAGATGGTCCCGTAATGGACCGCACCGAGCGCTACAAGCGTCGTCGGGCATGGAACTTCAGCGTCGAAACAGCAGCGACAGTCTCGGCCGAGCTCCGAAAAAACATCGATGTCATGGATATCGACGGAAAACGGCAGCTTGTTTACTTTTTGCCGTCAAACGGCAAGCTGTGGGTGCCGACGGGGTTTATCCTTCGTTTGCCATGGGCATGGCACGCGACGGTGAGCGCAAACTTGCCTCAACAAAACCTGTTACCCTCGAAAATTGATGGTTTCACTTCTATCACCATCGACAGCACCTATCGTGCCGAGGTAGCCATCCTCCTCGAAAACAATAGCAGCTCGACAATCCCGATCTACCATCATCAGCCGGTGATGACGCTCGAGTTTGATGGACCAAATGGGAATAATTTCCCCATCTTTGAGTGACGGGACTACCGATTCCTACCGCGCGCAGCTCGTCTGCACGCGGTTTTTTATTGCATCGGTAATCTTCGCAACAAATCTATACCAAGCATAAAAAACAAACATGGCAACAAATGAACCGCCTCCAACTAAAGATAACCACCACTCATTCAAAAGAAAAGCGGTACAAACTTCAATAAGTAAAATAGTTGAAATTATAATAAGGAATGCAATCCACTTACTTTTTTCGACAACTTTATGAAAATCTTTTTTAAAAAACTTCTGCACAAAAGTCAGTACTGCTTCGTAAAATATGCCGAGGATAAATAATGCTGTAATGTAATAACTGATAAAAGCAGCCCCGTTACCGTTGAGTTGTATAGAGGCATTACTTTGAGTATCAAAAAAATGCCCGGTTATGCTCACGACTAACTGGGAGAATGAATCTGCGTAATAAGTAAAGAAAAAACCTGAAACGATAATACTAAATACAAAAATGTAACAAATACTAATTATGATTAGATTTATAAATTGAGAATTTTTGAATGAATTTAACAAAAAGACGATTATAGTCACTAGGTAATCCTAGCCTAAAAGAGATGACTTGTGTAGGGTTGGAATCATCACTAAGGGGTTGGAATCTCTCCTTACAGGAGCTGTACAGGTTTCGTATCGTGCTTGCTTCGCTGCGCGCGATATACTCAACCTTTTCGATTCCAAAACGAAGCCAACCAGTTGGCTTCTCTCGGGCACAAAAAAACAAAAACACCCGATATGGGTGCTTTTGTTTTTTGGTGCCCTCGGTTGGAATCGAACCAACATTGACGGCTTAGAAGTCCGCAGTTCTATCCATTGAA
>JBAXYC010000082.1:0-2622 GCA_037127615.1 bacterium
TATGAATAGAGAAAAAACCAACATCATAGAAAGACCACCTGTCATCGCGATCATGGGTCACATTGACCACGGCAAATCGACGCTACTTTCGTATATTCGCAAAAGCTCAAAACCACTAAATGAAGCTGGTGGTATTACTCAACACATTTCTGCATACGAAGTAGAACACATTGCACAGGATGGCAAAAAACACAGCATCACATTTATTGATACTCCCGGACACGAAGCATTTTTTGGTATTAGACAGCGAGGTGCACAGGTTGCCGACATTGTCATTCTCGTCGTCTCAGCAGAAGACGGCGTCAAACCTCAAACACTCGAGGCACTCGCATCTATCAAAAAAAGTAATACACCCTACATTGTTGCAATAAACAAAATCGACAAACCAGACGCCAGTGTCGAGCGAACAAAAAACAGTCTTGTCGAAAACGAAATCTATGTTGAAGGCTACGGCGGTGATATTCCGTGTGTTGCGTTGTCCGCAAAAAGTGGCGAAGGTGTTCCGGAGCTTCTCGATATGATTTTGCTTATGGCAGAAATGGCAGAACTCAAGGGTGACACGCAAAAACTCGGTCAGGGTGTCATTATTGAAAGCAACTGCGATATCAAAAAAGGTATTTCAGCAACATGTATCGTCAAAGACGGCACATTAGAAAAAGGCCAGTACCTTGCATCTGGTATCAGTATCGCTCCAGTCCGCATTATGGAAAACTATCTCGGCAAACCGATTCAAACTGCCACATTATCACACCCAATAAAAATAATTGGCTGGGACAACTTACCCGAAGTCGGCGACACATGCGAGGCATACAAAGCTCGCGACGAAGCCTACGCACATGTTGAAAAAGAGAAAGAAAAAAAAACCGAGATGAAAAGAAAAAAACAGAAAGATGTAAAACGCCCACATCTCGCTCTCCATCTGTCTCTCTGTCCGCATGTCTTTAAAGCGTCCATATTGGCTCTGTTTACACAAATTCGTTCGGGAAAGGGAGAGAGAAAAAAGGGGCTGGCGAGAGCGCCGTTTCGTCGGCGGCGGCGGTGTCGCGTATCTCTCCCCTCTCTCTAGTGGTGGCCGCCTTTCTTCGTGAAGAGTGCATCCTCGCCCCAAGGGAAGGGCTTCGAGCGCACGTTGGTGTACGTCCTCTCGGGCTTGCCCCCCGTGTGGTGCTCCTCGTTGGAGATGGTGTAGAAGGTGAAGGCGAGGCAGGCCGGGATCGCTGGTTGGAGTTTTTTTTTTCCGGAGGTCGAGGTCGAAGAAGGAAGAAAAGGGACTGAGCGAGAGAGACGACGATGATCATTTCGCTTCGTTGGTTTTCGAGGTGGTGCCGCATTCTCCTGCTTCTTTTCTCTTCGCCATCGCGTAGAGCGTCTCGGAGACTCTCCAAGAGGCCGCGAGGAAAAGAAAAAAAGACGCGGAACGGGGGCGCGAGAGAAAGAACGAAGAGAAAGAAAGAAAGAAAAACGGGCGACGTCGCTGCTCCTGGGCTCGCTTTTGCTTCCTCCTTTCCTTTCTTACCGACGATCGTAATGACCCTCCAGAGGTCCATCTGCTTCTTCTCCTCCTCGAGGGAGACGCCGCTGCTCATGGAGCGGCGGGTCCCTGCGGTGGCAGAGGAGGAAGCGGAGGTCGAAGAGCGGCGCAGGGCCGCGGCGGCAGAGCGAGCGAGGGCCTGCATTGCTTGGCGGAATGGAAAGAGGAAAAGAGCAGAGGCGGAGAACGAGAGCTGCTGCTGCTGTTGCTGTCGCCGCTTCTTCGACGTGTGTCCTTGCGTGCGTGCCTCTGTTACTCGAGGGAGCACGTGCTCGAAGTGAGTCGAAGAAGAAGACGGGCGGAAGAACGACGGGATAAGAGACGAACAAAGAAGTGAATTCTGGAGAGGAGAGGAGAGTCCTTTCTCAAAACAAAAAAACTCGCTCGCTCGCTCGCTCGCTCGAAGAAGCGCATTCTTCGGAGTTTCTCCCTCTCTCTCGTCGCGCGTCCTCACGCCGCGCCGCCGAGAGATGGAGAGCGACGAAGAGGACGCGGCAGCGACGATCGCCCTGGCGCGCTACCTCGTTGGAGGAGGAGCACAGGAAGGCGACGACGCAGCATTCGTTCGATGGGCGTCTTCGTCGGCGTCGTCGACTGATGCCATTGACGAACACCGTCGGCAATCCAACGCCTGTGCCTCCGCCTCTCCCTCCGCCGCGGCCCTGCGCGACAGGTTCCTCGACTACGTCCGCGAGGAGCTTGACTTGGCCTCTGCCGGAGTCTTCAGGGCGAAGAGCTGCGAGGACAGAGACAGGCAGTGTTCGACGCCTTCTCCGCAGAAGAGGCCACTGAGCGCATGCGGCAACCAAGGCCAAGGCGACGACGGAGGGCCCCGGGCTTTTCCTCCTCCTCCTCCCGCGCCCGTAGCAGCGGCGCCGCCGCAGAGGCCGCCGCGCCCTCCTCCCGTCGTCACGGCGGCGATGGGAGGGAAGCTCCAGCCGCCGTCTCTGGACGACGCGGGAGAGTTCCCCGTCCTCGCCTCTGCAGCAGCGGCGGCCTCCCTCCCCGCCGCCGCGGCCGCGGTCGCGACCGCTCGCTCGTCGGTGGCGGCGGCGTCTTCGGGCAGAAACAGGAAGAAGATAGCGCCGACC
>JBAXYC010000083.1:0-2605 GCA_037127615.1 bacterium
GCGAATTGACGCCACGAATATAGTCGATTTCGGAGCGAAGGATTGGCCCTTGATATAAAATAATTGAAAGTGTTTCAAGCCCAGCTTTACCAAGGTCTTTCATGAGCTCTTCCTTGGTCAATTTTTCAATCAGGCCCGACAGATCCTTCGACGTACCAAGCGTGACCTCGTCTTCGAGCTCGATAAGCGTGAGTCCTCTATTTTCCAGGCTGGACTTGAGCGTCACGATACCCTCGCGAACCTCGGCCTCAGTTTTTTCCAAAATAGACACGAGCTTTTTAACCGACACGGGTTCGGCTTTCCAAAATAAAACGGCTTCGATTTGGGCATCTAGAGTCATGTGATTGTGGTGGATATGTATAGTATATCACGCCATTTGGCGGCGTGACTAAGCGTAATTTGGCACACCGACGTCCTTTGTCTCCATATGGATATCAGAGCTCGCCGTTTCCTGGCTCACATGTATTACCCCCTGCTTTACGAGCTCAAGCATTGCCAAAAAGCTGACAATGACATTGACCTTGTCCTCTTTGCCCATATTTGAAAACTCTTTAAAGCTCATGCGGAGGCCTTTCGTCACACGCTCGGTCAAACGGATAATAGTATCTTCAAGACTGATGACCTTCTGGACGATCGCTTTCGGCAAAACCTCTTTTTTCGGAAGATTGCGAATGAGATTTGCGATAGCGGTCGCGAGCGCTGGGATGGTCATCGTATCGTCCGGAGAAAAAAGCACCTCGCGAGCACGGTCACGACTCGGCATAAAAATAATATCTTCGCCAAACATTTTTGAGACGTGAACACTAGCATTTTTAATCTCTTGATAAATCTTTAGACGACGCTGCAAGTCATCGATCCCTTGCTCTTCCTCAGTGGTGAGTGCAAGTGTTGGCAATAGCGACTTTGACTTTATCAAAAGTAACGTGGATGCGATCAAAATAAATGTCGCTGAGTCCGCAAGCGGAAACTGTCCGAGTGACTTGATGTGCTCGATATAGTCATCAGTCACTCGCGCAAGCGCAATGTCATTTACAAAGAGCTTGCGCTTCTCGATGAGCGTGAGCAAAAGATCGAGCGGCCCTTCAAAATGTTCTTGTTTTACGAGGAATGACATATATTTAATGCGAGGGCGCTAAAAACATCATGAGCTCCTTCCGGACAATACCTGGCACCTCCTCGCGAATCACTTCTCTGGTAGTCTCCCGTGCGATAACCCTCATATGCAGATCTGCCGCCTCAAAACCCATTTTGATATCTTCTTTAAACCCATCACGAAGCTCTCTCATGTATCGTTCAGTACGAACACTAAACCTATCCTCCGCTTCTGTCACAGCTTTATTGACGCTCTCATCAATTTTTTTGTTCCACCGAGCTTCCCTAGCGTCTAGAGCAACGCCGACAGTGGTATCTATGTATTTTTTAATATTTAGATCAATCGTTATCATATAGTTTTTTATATTACTCATAATAATATCACAAGTATATAAAAGCGAGATAAAATTTTAATGAATTTTCGATAAAGTTTTGATAAAATCTGTAGTTCAGAAATAGAAAAAATAATTTGTAAATACACCTGAAAAATAGCGCCTCAACTGCAAGCTTACGCGGCGACGCCGATCGTCTTTTTTACGGCTTCCATTTTTTTGTTGGCGATTTTGTTTGCCTGTTTTGCACCTGCGGCGAGAATCTTCATGACTTTTTTGGGATTTGCGACGATGGCAGCGCGGCGTTCACGCATTGGCTTTATGAACGCATCAATATCCTCGATAAGCGCCTCCTTGAGCACCTTATACTTGCCCTTATTCGCTTCGTAGAGCGCAGCAAGCTCAGACTCGTTACGGAAAAGCTTGTGGATATTGTAGACATTTACGGGGATACCAGTCGGTATCGTGGCCGTGCCCTCCACTGCGCCTATGGCGGCAGTCGCAACACCAGAATCCGTCACAATACCCATCACTGCCTTTGTGATCTCCTCGCGTGTCGCAAAAAGCGGAATTATATTTCCATAACTTTTAGACATTTTACGACCGTCAGTGCCCGGTACAGTTGCAACATCTTTCATGATGATTGCCTCGGGAAGCTTGAAGCTTTCGTTTTTAAAAATATGATTGAATTTAAGAGCGATGTCTCGCGCGTACTCAACGTGCTGCTTTTGATCCTGCCCGACCGGTACAGTATCTGTATCATAGAGTAAAATATCCGCGGCCATGAGAACCGGATAGTTGAACGTGCCGACATTGATCTCCTTTTCTTTCGCTTCGGCATCTTTAAACGCATGTGCGCGCATGAGATACGGCATCGTCACAATCGTATCAAAAACCCACGCGAGCTCAGTGTGAGCTGAGACGTCTGACTGTTTGAAGATGACCGACTTTTTCGGATCGAGACCGATCGCGAGATAGTCCGCTGCAAGCTCAAACGTGAGTCTTTTCATTTCCTCACCATTTTGAATGAGGTTAAGCGCGTGATAGTCAGCAATCATAAAAAGACAAGCGAAATCAGCTGCACGCGAACCGGCAGTTGTCGAATTCTGCAGATCTACCATCTGCTTCATCGCACCAAAATAATTGCCGATATGCGCAGTGCCGGTCGGCTTCACGCCAGA
>JBAXYC010000084.1:0-2553 GCA_037127615.1 bacterium
TGTCTGAAGTCGTTGTCGGCATCGGGCAGACAGTAGAACGAGGTCAGGTCATCGGCGCGAGCGGAGAGACTGGCTATGCTGAAGGTCCGCACCTCCATCTCACTGTGCGTGTGGGTGGCGTGTCGATTGATCCAATGATTTTTCTCAACTTTTTCAAATAATTAGTTTTATTATATGGTAAACTAGTGCCATCACGATTCGCGACTGCGCGCAATTACATGAGCACAAAAAGAAAATCGAAATTAAATAATAAAAAAGGTTTCGTCCTCATCATGAGCGGACTTTCGGTCTGCATCATTTTTATTACAGCAGCGTATTTGTTTGTGTATACAAATATTTTTTCAGGCGATTACGATCTATCCGGAAAAAATCATGCGACATCGAGTTCAGCACAAGTTGTTGTCGTGCCACCCCCTCCACCGACGCTCGATAAAGTTGCGTATGACTTAAAATTGATCCAAATTGCAAATTATCCGGTGGTCATCGTGGCGACAAGTACAGCGTCGACAACACATATCAATGTGAACCTTTCACCTGCGACTTCTTCGACGACATTCTTGATCGCTAGCTCAACAGCAACATCAACAGCCAAGATTCCACCACCAAAACCATGGCCGGTACAGACGGTATATCCAAACTATGGCGCATTATTGCCGTTCAATCGCATCGTCGCGTACTACGGCAATTTCTTATCGACATCAATGGGCGTGCTCGGCCAATACCCACCAGATGAAATGCTCCGAAGACTTGCGACTGCGACTGCAGAGTGGCAAGCTGCTGACCCGACGACGCCAGCTATTCCCGCGATCGACTACATCGCAGTTACCGCGCAGGGAAGCGCAGGTGCTGACGGCAAATATCGTGCGCGTATGTCAGATACCCAGCTCGATAAAGCGGTCGCACTTGCTGACCAGGTGCACGGCATTGTGATTTTGGAGCTACAGGTCGGACTCAGCGATGTGCAGACAGAGCTGCCGCTTCTTGAAAAATATTTAAAAATGCCACAGGTGCACCTCGCACTCGACCCAGAGTTTTCAATGCACAGCGGTGCAAAGCCCGGTTCGGTGATCGGCACGATGGACGCAACAGATATCAATTTCGCCGCAAATTATCTCGCGCAGCTTGTCCGTGAGAATAACTTGCCCCCAAAGATTATTGTTGTCCATCGCTTTACCACACGCATGCTCACCAACTATCGTCAGATCACGCCATTACCAGAGGTACAAATGGTTATCGATATGGACGGATGGAGCATTCCTCAGAAAAAAGTGAAAACGTATCTCGATGTAGTGCAGAGTGAGCCGGTGCAGTTTACTGGCTTCAAATTATTTTATAAAAACGATCTCGCAGCACCGGTGAAACGCATGATGACACCGACGGAGGTCTTGAAGCTACAGCCACAACCGAGCTTCATACAGTATCAGTAAGGGGTAGCATTAAAACCGCATCTATGTCATACTTATCACGTTTTAATACGCAGAAACAGCGTCGAGTTTCAAGCACTAAAGCAGTACCATAATCAAAAAATCATCATGATGACAGGAACAATCAAGACTCTTACTGAAAAAGGATTCGGATTCATTTCCCGCGAAGGCGAGGCAAAGGATCTCTTCTTTCATTCAAAGGAGCTCAAGGGAGTGACATACGCTGAACTCAAAGTCGGCGATACACTTCAGTTCGAAGTTGCTCAGGGCGAAAAGGGCCCTTCAGCTGTGAACGTATCTCGCGCATAGTCGCGACGCCGCGAATCGCGCGGCAGCAAAAAAGCCGCTCTCGAGCAATCGGGACGGCTTTTTTGCTGTGATATACTGTGGTTATGAAAAATAAAATACTTGTAGTTGGATCAATTATTGTTGCAATTATTTTTGTGCTTGGTGGAATTTATTATTGGATCACCCCAGCGGACGCACTTCCAACATTTTTTCCAGGATATGATGCGACAATGACCGGTATTCATTTTAAACACGGTCTCGGTCTCGTTGTACTTGCTCTCGCACTCGGTGCGTTTGCATGGTTCAAGAGTGGAGAGAAAAAAGAAATTAATTAGAATAGTAAAATCGTTGCCACAATCCCTGCAACCACACAATACACTGCAAATGGTCGCAGTGTTTTTGTTTCAAAATATTTTGTGAGGAAACGGACGGAGACATATGCGGTAATCGCGGCAGTAATTGATCCAACGAGAAGCGGGCCAATATAGTCGGAGAATGCATACGTCGTGGAGGTGAGTAGCTCAGGTAACTTGAGGACTGCTGCAGCAAAAATGATCGGCGTTGCGAGCAGGAATGAAAAGCGCGCAGCATTTACATGGCTGAGTCCGACGAGGAGTCCACCACCAAGTGTGGTGCCAGTGCGAGAAAAGCCGGGGATAAGAGCAAGCGCTTGAGCGAAACCAATCTTTACTCCTTGAGCCCATGAAAGTTGTGCAATAGTGCCGTCACCCGATAGCTCTTTTGATACTATTGATTTTTTCTTTAAACCTTCAGCACCAAAAAGCACAAGACCGTTCAGAATGAGAAAAAGAGAAACAAGCCGCGGTGTTGCGAATAGTGT
>JBAXYC010000085.1:0-2457 GCA_037127615.1 bacterium
CTTTAGGTGAATGTTTTTTGAAAAGTGCTGCGAGCCAGAAAAATAGAACGACAAATAAAATACATACAACGAAGGTTGTAGTAACGAGCATTTTTTGTCCGGATGGAATATTGGTATTAAAAAGACCCACCCCAACTATAAGTGACGCTAGTATAAAAAGGATGCCCATCATACGAAAGTCTCTTTTAGAAATATTCCAGTAATCTTTCTGCATAAATTTGTAATGTTAATTAATAATAATCACGAAATACTATACCATAAATTATGGTATAGTGCTAGAATAACAACAAATATTCAAATGAAAAATAAACTAAATTGGTTACTTTGGATTCTATTTATATCATGCTTTCTGGTAAATGAGGTTTCATATAATTATGCCTCCCCGACCCTAGATACAAAAAATAATACTTCAATAACCTCGCTCGCGGGATGTACTAGATCAGGCATTCCCATGTGTGGAACCCGCAGATACGTCTCAGCACAAGAAGGTCTAATTGACCAAATCGCTATATATGCCGGACTTGTGTTAATCATTACTATTGGAATCAGATCGAGAAGAAAAAATAAGGCCCCAATTCTATTTCCTCCCAAAAGTTCAGCCAGGAAAAATAAATTTACTTCCCATTCATTATACTCATCGCTTTTTCGCGGCTTTCGAGAATGATGAGCTCGATGGCTTCGGTGACAAGCTTGGCGACTTTTTTGAGCTCGGTAGCTTCGGCGGGCTTGAAGGGCGAGAGGATAAATTTCTCGATCTCTTTTTCACCGTGAGGAACCTTGGCAACGCCCTTGGCATTCGCCTGCGAGACACCGACACGCACACGCACGAAGGCTTCGGTCTTTGCGGCCTTTATGACGCTCTCGAGGCCATTGTGGCCACCAGACGAGCGGTTAAATGAGACACGGAGCGAACCGAGTGGCAAGTTGAAATCATCGTAGATAACGATGAGCTGCTCAGCCTTTTTTAGGTTCGGCTTTGTGCCAGCTGCGCCAGCAGTTGTGACGAGCGGTCCGATCGCTTTACCAGAGTTGTTCATGAATGTCTCCGGCATGACAAGCGTCACTTTCTCGGCCTTTTTACCTGCACCGACAACACCTTCCGCCGTGAGTGCATTTATTTTTTTATTAAATGAAAAATCCTCTGCACCAATAGCCTTTGCAAACGCCGTGAGCATGATGCGACCAGTATTGTGACGTGTTCCCTCGTATTGTTCGCCCGGATTGCCGAGCCCTGCGATAATAATAGACATACCAGGAGTATACTACAAAATTTTCAATGAAAAAAACGTTCCGACACACTTCTAAATCTTGTGTCAACCGAATGTTCGTACTACAATACAAATACTATTTTCATGAATCCTTCTATTCAACCTCAACAAGTAGAAAAGAAAGAAAATTTTCTAAAAGAAATAGTTAAATTTGCAGTCATCGCACTCGTTATCATCGTGCCTCTCCGCACGTGGGTAGCAGAGCCATTCATTGTGAGCGGTCTCTCAATGTATCCGACATTCAATAACGCTCAGTACCTCATTGTCGATCAACTCACCTACGATTTTCATCAGCCACAGCGCGGTGATGTTGTTATTTTTAAGTATCCACTCGATCCAAAGACATACTTCATCAAGCGTGTCATCGGTCTGCCCGGAGAAACAGTTTCCATTGCCGATGGTGTTGTCACTATCATAAAGCCCACCGCTACCAGCACTAAAATTTTTGCATTATCAGAACCCTATATTGCTTCTGACCACCGTTCATACGATAATTTTAAAACAACACTATCCTCGAGCGAATACTTCGTTATGGGTGACAATCGAAACCAAAGCTCAGACTCACGCGTGTGGGGAAATCTCGATCAAAAATATATCGTTGGTCGCCCCTACCTCCGACTCCTCCCTCCAGGAGTACTCCCCGGAAGGATCGACCTTGGAAACAATTAACAGCAGATAACGGCAAGTAGAAATAATATCCGAATCACCATGAATACTTTCCATAAAAAACCAAAAGCTTCTCCTCAAAAAACACAGCCCTCTTCTAAATTTATCGAGCACGAGCATTTGGACAAAGTTGGTGAGATGGCTCTCTATTACGGTTTTAATCCTGCTAAAAGTCCTGATATAAAAAAAGCCGATCTTGACCTTGCAAAATCAATGCTCGAGGGTGACTACATTGAGGATGACTACGACAATACTCGTTTACCACTTCATGTCGAGGAAAAAATTGCCCTTCTCCGCATGTATGCTGAGAAAAATATGCACAACTTCGCTCAGCCGGTCATGCTCTATTTTAAAGAGCCATTCAAAGGTGCTATAAAAAAAGGTAGTCCATTCAATCGTTACTGTGATCTTGAAATTATCGGCAATTCAAAAAGTATTGCTGAAGCGACACTCATCCAGACAGCTCGCATGATTCTCAAGGAAGAGGGTTATGAAAATATTTGTGTTGAGATCAATAGCATCG
>JBAXYC010000086.1:0-2457 GCA_037127615.1 bacterium
GATACTGTTCGTGAACAATCTGGTCTTGAACTCGAACCAGAAGTCAGAATTATCCGCCCATAAGCACAATAGCTTTATTTTATAAGGAGGAAAATAAGGAATAAATATTTATTGTGCAATATATTTGCAATTGTAAATAATCTAAGATAGACTAAAGGGAGATTATCTATTTCCCTTTTTTATGTCTTTAATTCTTTCTGGCGTACGCCGTATTTTTACATGTTTTATTGCTGTCGTTCTTATTTTCTCTTCATTTGGTTTATCTCTGATAACTAGTTTTGCAGATGTACAGGACGAAACCAGTCCAACAGAACAAGCATGAGATCCCACGGTATCAACAGTAGAAGGAGAGATATTGATAAAATATAAGGATGGAGCAGTCAACCTGCGGACAGCTGCTGGTATTGAAGAATCTCAAGATATGATGCAGGAACAAGATGTCCAAAAAATTAAAGATATTGATACGTCAAATATCTCTGTTGTGACCGTTCCGTCTGAGGGTATGACGGTGAAACAAAAAATTATAGAACTTGAAAAAGATCCTCGAGTTGAATATGCACAACCAAACTATCAATATTATCCAACAGACCTCGGAACAAATGATGCCAATGCTTCTTTGCTCTGGGGGCTAGATAATTCGGATGATCATGATATTGACGCACCAGAAGCATGGATGCTTTGAGAGGGAAATAGTACAATAGTAGCTGTTATCGATACAGGCGTTGCCTATAATCATCCTGATCTTATCAATTCTATGTGGGATGGAACATCGTGCAAGAGCTATACCAATGCTGCACTCTGAGGATGTCAGCATGGATATGATTTTGAAAATAATGATAAAATACCGCTTCCGAGTTCAAGCACTCATGGGACACATGTAGCCGGCACTATAGCAGCTCAGAAAAATAACAATATTGGTATCGTCGGTGTTGCACCACAAACGAAAATAATGGCTATCAAATCTTCTCTTACTACAGATAATATCATTATGGGTATGAATTTTGCCAAAAACAATGGAGCAAAAATCATCAATGCAAGTTGGGGTTCAGATGATCCTGCATTTGCAGATGATACTCTCCTTATCAACGCAATTCGTGATTTTCCAGGGATTTTTATTGCGGCAGCGGGAAATGGAGGTGCTGATAATATCGGTGATAATAATGAAACCATTCCTTTTTATCCATCTAACTACAATCTGCCAAATATTATCTCTGTTGCGGCTACTGATCAAAATGATGCTCTCGCGAACTTTTCAAATTATGGAAGTATGTCAGTCGACGTAGGAGCCCCAGGCGTAAATATTTATAGCACTATAGTGAATGATGGCTACTGATATATGAGTGGTACTTCTATGGCAACGCCACACGTTGCAGGTCTTGCAGCCCTACTTTGGTGAATGAAACCAAATCTTACTGTTGCAGAAGTAAAGGCAGCGATTCTTACTACGGGTGATTCTATCGGTGCCCTTATGGGAAAGACATCCACAGGGAAACGTATTAATGCTTATAACGCCCTTCGATCAATCAGTTCGACAAAATCAATCACAGCATTTAATCTTACAGACCCAGTTGCTACTGGTATAATTGATGAAAATATGCACACTATTCAACTCACAGTACATGATGCAGCGATTACTGCATTAGCACCGACCATTGTTCATACTGGTATTTCTATAAGCCCTGCTTCTGGAGTAATACAAAACTTCACTGCCCCTCTTAACTACATTGTCACTGCAGGTGATGGAAGTATACAGACTTATACTGTCACTATTACACAGGTGATGCTGACAGATGCTATCACGGCAGAAATTGGTGCGGATCATGCAGTACCTGTCTATGTGAAAACCGCATCTGAGTATACAGCAGACAGCTGGACAGCATATGTGGCCGCCATTGATGCAGCTATTCTTGTGGAATCAAATATCGACTCCACTGTTCAGGAGATGTCCGATAGTATTACAGCCATACATATAGCAAAATCTAGTCTTGTTTTTGCAGGAATGCCCGACCTTATGACAATAAAAAACACTACTACTGGTTTTATACAAACAGACTACATAGCAGACAGCTGGACAAGATTGTCTACTGCTCTTGCCCTTCCAGAAACGACAAATGCTTTTATAGTAGACAAAACAGTTGCCATAAATTCTGCCATCTCAGCTCTTGTATTTGCTGGTCGAGCAGACCTTGATACAGCAGTAAGTGACGTCAATTCACGAACACAAGATACCTATACTAACGCGAGCTGGGCGTCATTTAATGTAGCTAGAGCAAATGCTCTTGCCCTTCCAGAAACGACAAATGCTCTTGTCGTCGCGAAGCGAGAAGCCCTTAATTCTGCCATTCTCTCCCTTATTACACGCACAGCGGACGCAGGTCTGACAATTGCAAAAAACACGACAATACCCCTTGTAAAAAATGAATATACAGCAGAGAGTTGGACAATATTGTCTACTGC
>JBAXYC010000087.1:0-2412 GCA_037127615.1 bacterium
TCGCAGCAGTCACCGCAAGTTTACGGCGTACATCCTCCTTTTCTCGAGCGGTTACTGCGAGTTTCCGTCTCACGTCCTCTTTTTCTCGGGCAGTCATTGCGAGCTTCTGAGCAGTTGCCGCAAGTTTTGCTGCAGTTACCGCAAGCTTTCTACGCACACCTTCTTTTTCCATAGCCAATACTCTGAGATTGAGGATAATGTCATCTGATGGGGAAGAGGGGGTTTTCGTATTCATATAGTATTTATTTTTCTAAGATTTTTTCGATCTCTTTTACGATGTCATGGAGTTTCCAGTCAGATTTAATGAAATAGTGAGTAGCCTCATTTGTAATAGTTACATCTTTTGACTGACCTTTATTCGCGCTGAGGTTTGTCAGAATGATGATAGGTACATTTGCTCCCCAGATATCCTCGCGAATTTTCTTGAGTGTCGCCATACCATCCATCTCTGGCATGATGAGGTCGAGTAGGATAAGGTCAGGATGCTTTGCTAATGCAATATCCGCACCCTCTCTGCCATTCTTTGCCTCAATTGGCAGAAAGTTTTTCAAGAGGAGGAAATCCACAAGAGCGCCGCGAAGGCTTTTCTCGTCCTCAATTATCAGTATTGTTTTTTGTATGTTCAAAATAGTTTATTTAGAATAAATCGTTCTGCAGAGCCGTACTATCAGTGGTCGAATACCCATTGCACATAGGCCGTACCAGGCGTGTTTTCATTACAGACGTTCGTAAAGTAATTTCAGTTTTTCGAGACCACGATGTGTCTGTACCGCCATGGCGTTTTTTGATTGCCCGGTGATTGCGGCCATTTCTTCGAGGGTGAAATCCTGTAAATAGCGCATTCGCATAATCAGTTTATATTTTTCAGGGAGGCGTTGAATGAGAAGGGCGGCGGCCTTTCCATCGATAATATCAAATACTCGAGCGAAATCCCCGGTACTTGGCTCGAATCCTTTTTCGATGAGCACGTCGAGTGATGCCGCTTTGTGTTTACGATACTCGTCGATGATGAGGTGGTTTAAAATGTGATAGAGAAAGCCCTTCATCGTGTCAATCTTGCCACCCTTTACGAGATAGGACCACGTTTTGATAAAAGTATCCTGCACAAGGTCTTGGCCGGTGGCTTCGTCACGCACCTTAAAAAAGGCGTGGACGTTTAGACCTTTAGCGTAGTTATTATGTGCTGCAGTGAGTAGAACCCGCTGCGCAGCCACCTGTTTCTTAGTCATTATCATATAAGCCGCTCGAAGCGACCCACTTCCGCTTCTATAGAGTCTGTGGCGCTCCAGACGCATATCCGAATGGCTCCCACGCTTTCCACCGTCTTTGTTTTTGAGACAAAGACCGTGGGCGCGTCCGCCATACCGATATGCGCTTGTCGCGAACAATATTCCGTGAGAAGAAGCGGAAGTCGACCGCATCTCGATGAAACTTTAGTTGTTAACTGTTTATGCACTAAACTTATGTGCAAAATATTTCTTGACTTCACGAAAATTTGATAAAATATCTCCATGAGCACCAAGAAATATTTTATCTATACCCGTAAATCTACCGACACAGAGGATCGACAAGTCCGAAGCCTTGCTGATCAGCTCTCTGAGCTGCGTGAGCTCGCCAAAAGAGAGCAATTGGAGGTCGTAGACGTCTTCATTGAGAAACAGACTGCCAAAACTCCTGGCAGACCAATTTTTGCTGAGATGATACAGCGCATAGAGGCTGGTGAGGCTTCTGGCATACTCGCATGGCATCCCGACAGACTGGCTCGCAACTCCGTAGACGGAGGCAGGATCATTTACATGGTAGATACTGGTATCATTACCGACCTTAAATTTCCAACATTTTGGTTTGATGCCACACCACAAGGTAAATTTATGCTTTCAATTTCATTTAGTCAGAGCAAATATTATGTCGATAACTTGTCTGAAAATATCAAACGCGGACACCGACAGAAATTGAAGAATGGTATTTGGCCTCAAAAGGCACCTTTAGGATATTTGAACGACAAGGTCACAAAAAATATCATTGTCGATACCAACAAAGCACCGCTCGTGGTAAAAGCTTTTGAGGCATATGCCAGTGGCAATTTCACCTTTGCCCAAGTCCGACAAAAGATCAACGACCTCGGTCTCAAAGGCACCGGTGACGGTGTACTTTCTGTTTCTAACTTTCAGTATCTCCTCAAAAATCCTTTCTATCACGGACTCATCCGCTACGGTGGCGAATTTTATGAGGGTAAACACGAACCGATCATTTCAAAGAAGCTTTTTGATGGCGCACAAGAGGTTATGACGCGAAAATCCAAGCCTCATAGCAAAGGATTGAAACCGTATGTATATCGCGGACTGTTCCGTTGTGGTGTGGCAATTTCACCTTTGCCCAAGTCCGACAAAAGATCAACGACCTCGGTCTCAA
>JBAXYC010000088.1:0-2256 GCA_037127615.1 bacterium
GTGTATAAATTTCGCGATTTATATCCGGGCTTTTTGTTTGGCGAATTATTTTGATAAACGGGTTTTGGCTTACGGCAGCCTCAATAAGCGTAGCGGTGTCGTCAGTTGACCCGTCGTCGACAAAAATAACTTCAGAAACGAGTTCATTTTTTTTTACAAATTCGGTGACTTTTTCAAGCGTACGAGGGATTCGCAGACGCTCGTTGTATACGGGTATTATTATCGAGATCATTTTATATAACCTTCTTTTCTCGGAAGGTAATCAAGTTATTTGCACTAAAGTTGAATACCATGACTATACATGACGTAAGTAGTTTCGCCCAGATATACCATAGATGCTGCTCGACTACAAAAAACCACATGAGAAAAAAGGTAATACTGAGCCCTAGTAGGGATACACTGAGAAAGACGAGGTACTGGGTTGTTTTTTTAGTTGAAACATCCTCAAATGTCCATTTTTTATTGAGGATAAAATTACTCGTAACGGCTGCTACGAAAGCAATTGCGACTGCAAATCTAAGAGGAGTAGCCAGATGGTCGACAAGCACGTATAGAATACCAACATCTATTCCCGTACCTATAACCCCCACGATAGAATAACGAATAAAATAGCGTGTGGTACGGATAAGAGCGGCGGACATATGAAGATATGGTCGATTAAGGGTTTACGGTACCCGTTGTGATCTGATGGATGCTGTTGATAGCTGGGACCCAACCATTTGTTCCGCCATAAGTTCCGAAATTTTGTTGGCCTATAACGATACCTTCGAGGTATGAGCTACCTGTTTTCTTGGTCCCAGTCTCCGACTGGTAGTAGAAGCTGGCTTGTTGAGCTAGACCAGTTGAGATGGAATTTCCATTGATATCAGTATAGGGCGCCGAAGTATTTGCTGGGCTTGTCGTGTACCCAAACACATAACCAGTTGCGGAATTATTTGTTGGATCAGTTGGAATAGCACCTATGTATTTTGAGGCTGCATGTGCGATCTTGCCAAGAGCAAAGTCCCACCAGTTTGATGTAGGAGAAGTACCTTCATTCGCCATGGCGAGAGGTGTGCTTAGGGTTGAGCTGAGAGCTGCCCCGGTACAGCTGGCTCCTACTAAATCGGTAGTACCAGGACATGTTGGAAAACCATTGTTATCAAGCTGGTATAATGCAAGAGCGTTTCTCATCTGGATTGCTTCTTCCTGACGCTGCGCATCTCGTGCACCCGCGCGAGCGCTTGTAAGGCTCGCTAAGACGACTGATGAAAGCAAACCAATGATTGCAATAACAACCATAAGTTCTATCAATGTAAAACCTTTTTGGGCGGCGTAGCTTTTTTTGAAATATGATGTAGTCATGGAAATTATTTTATGCCGTTATTGAGTGCGTTTAGGTGGGCAGTGATATCATCGGCAGATGGGGTCTTTACGTTCCCACCACTTACTGAGCGGAAAAGATAAAATGATACAGCTACGCAAATAATGATAACTCCAATAAGGACCCAAAGTGCTTGTTTCTCATTCTTGACGATCTTGTGTTTAATCAAGGAGACAACAAGAGCTGGCGGCTGAGCGCTAGATGCGATTTTTGAATACATAATTTTTTTTTGCGAGAGATTAGTCTCGTCATTAAATTCAACATTAGTCATGGTGGTATTATAGCACTCCCATTAGGGGAGTGAAGGGTCTGAGGGTAGATTTATCCACTGTTCTTGACTACTTTCCAGGTGTGTGATGTTCTATTGACTTATAGAACGAGCCGTGGTATGATGATAAACGGTCAGAGAAACAAGAAAGTTTGAAAACCTATGAAAAGAAAGCATGAGACCTTTCCACGTCCACATAAAGGGTCCATTTTTTGGATCCTTCAGTCAATCGGGTTGCTTCTTAGCGGCTCAAACCAAAACATTCCTGAAATTATGAAAAACACACGCAGAAGTGCCACCTGGTCAGACCGTCACCCCGTAGTTTTTTGGGTGGTGGTGATCGGAGCAGTCCTTGCTGGTGTCGTCGGGTTGTTCTACGTCGATGGCAATGTCCTCCACAATGTGCCGAGCTACTCATGGAAGTCGCTCAAATTCTGGCACTGAACCAGTCCATGAAAAAGACGCCCCGCGGAGATTTTATCTCCATGGGGCGCTTTCATTGTCGGATCTTCTTAAGAGCTTATAAAATTGCACTTTTGGCTCTAATTTGCTATATTTTCTCTCTACGGCCGCGGACTGTGGTCGTATTTTAGAGTGTTTACAATATGCGCGTGTAGCTCAGTTG
>JBAXYC010000089.1:0-2252 GCA_037127615.1 bacterium
TCCCTTGGTCGTGCAGCTTGCAATTCCGGTTGACGAAATCGAACATCCAGACGATAGATATCTCTTAATGGAGTCGAGCTTGAAGGTTACAACCTGTTGAGTTGTTATTCCGCCCGGCGCTATTGATGGCACTCCAAGGAGATTCCAGCCGGTTGTCATATACTGATCCGTAGCTGCCTCAACGGTCTTAACGTAATTCAAGGCAACATCGACTTGAGCACCTGGGTTATAGACGTAGTATCCCACTCCATGATTCATAAACTGAAGATTTGTCTCCCAGTTTAGTCCAGAAGTCGGACGAGTCGTATATTGGCCATCTCTATTAAAAGCAAATACCTTCATGCCTTTAGATGTAAATGACGATGTAGCAACTAAGCCCTTGTCACTATAAACTACGACTGTATTGAAGCCCTTCTTGATCGTAATCTTATCACCAACTGGTGTAGGTGTCTTTGACGGATCAATATACGGTGTCTTTGTGACTGTGGTAGTCACGGTAGCTGTCTTTGTAGCAGTTTTTGTCGCTGTCTTGGTAGCTGTCTTTGTGGCTGTTTTCGTAGCGGTCCTTGTAGGAGATGGGGTTGGATTAACTACTGTACCACTGTAGAACTGCGACTTCGGAATAATTTGCTTGCGCTGCGAAGGGCTTGACCACATCAAGACATTTGATGCGTTCCCAGTGAATTCGTAGTACTGAACACGAATGTTATATTTCTGTCCAGCGATTAATCTGATTACACCTTGATTCTCCTTGGCGGTTGATTGATTAACCCACTTATCGATAACCTTGACTCCGTTGACCCATATCCTGACGCCATCCGAAGATTTGTCATAAAACGTATAAGCTTCCGAAAATTTTGGTTGAACCTTGCCGGTCCAGACTACGCTGAAACGGTCCTTATTAACCTTAGCCATTGGAGCACCTGCCCCCCAACTAAAGTTGATTGCATTATCTTTTCTTGCAGCAACTCTGGTTTTGAAGTTTACGGTATTGAAATATGTACCAATTACACCATTTCCAGTGCCATTTGCTGGACTTGGGTTATAGGTTGTTGAAAGAGCTGTCTTCGGGACACCTTCTTCCGCTTGTGATGTACTCTTCCACTTCATATTGATTGCAGCATTCGTGACATTGTCGTAATATTCAACTCTTATTGAATACTTTTTGTTGGCCTGAAGAGTGACTGTTCCTGTATCGGTAGCGACCGCCGTAGCAGGATTGCTCACCCATTTGTCGATAACGGTTTTATTGTCTATATAAAGCCTCACACCATCATTGTGCTGAACCTTAAAGGTGTATGCTTCAGAATATTTCGGGGTGATAAATCCAGTCCATCTAACAGAAAACCCATTAGCAGGTACTCCGGTTGCCGGTGCAAGATTACCCCAAGAGAAATTTACAATTGGATCAAGTCTGGCAAAAACCGCCTTGGTTAAGGCTTTATCCTTAAAGTATGTACCCTTCAAACCCTGCTTGTATGGGATTGCTGTTGCGGAAGCACAAGGGACAGTCGTTGTTCTAGCTGGGGAAACTGGCGAAACAGTGGAGGCGGGAACAACCGTTGTTGTAGAACAAGCTCCAGTAGCGGTTACTGAGGCTTTCGCGGCAGCAGCCTTAGCGCTACTATCAGTCATATCGATTGCCTCTTCCAGCGTCTCATCAGCAATTATTACTGGACCAGCGTCCTTGACAGACGTATCTTCATCGGCGTAGTTAACCTCCGCGCCAAGATTCGTCGATGCAGTATCAGCACTAACCGTGAATTTAGTTACTAAAGCGACACCAGCTATTAACACTAATGCTACAAGAACTATCACCGACGCCAAGTTTTTTCTCAAAAACTTTTTGAGATTACTCATGTTTCCCTCCCTAAAATGATAAAATTACGATTAATTTACAAAATTATCTCACATACAATAATGAAAATGCAAGAGCTGAGTGTTTGCTTAAACGCGTGACTATTGACAATTGAGCAAATATATGGTATGATCTTATCTTCCGTAAAAAGAAGATATTGAAATGTAGTAGTAAGTGTCCTCACGACGAGCTGTGATTGGGTGATTTCCCCTCCTTGCACCCAACGCCTCGAAGTGAGGACACTTCTTACTACACTCGACACAGGTACAATTTAAAAAATAACGTGCCTGAAAAACTCTAAGAGGGTCGAGTCAATGGTAAAGGGGCAAAGAAAAAACCTCGGCGTAAGCTGAGGTTTTTTCAATTCTATCTATTTTTTCTTTTAGACTACGTC
>JBAXYC010000090.1:0-2247 GCA_037127615.1 bacterium
CATTCCTCGCCAACGAGCACGAGCAAAACCCCTTCCGCCATCGGGTCGAGACGGCCGGCGTAGGTCATGGAGATGTTGTCCGCGATACCGTTTACACGACGAGCACGCTCGAGACATTCGAGCGGCGTTTCGCCCACTTCTTTATAGAGTAACAGAGACATGCTACAATATAACCACATTATAAAAATATATGCGAGAAAAATCAGAAAAAATTTCTACTGAGGCGTACAAAGGTGTCCGAGATTTTTACCCCGAAGATATGGCTATACAGAGCTATATTTTTGATGTTTGGAAAAAGACTGTTGAAAGCTACGGCTACCAGGAGTATGGCGCATCGGTCCTTGAGCCAGCGAATCTATACAAAGCAAAGTCTGGCGAGGAGATCGTCAACGAGCAGACCTACACATTCATCGACCGCGGTGAACGCGAAGTCACCCTCCGCCCGGAAATGACCCCGACCGTAGCCCGCATGGTTGCCGCCCGCAAGCGCGAGCTTGTTTTTCCATTACGATGGTACTCGATTCCCAACCTTTTCCGCTACGAAGCTCCACAGCGAGGTCGCGTCCGCGAGCACTGGCAGCTCAATGTCGACATGTTCGGCGTTGAATCCATCGAGGCTGACACCGAGGTAATTTCACTTGCGTATAAGATAATGAAGGCTTTCAGCGCAAAAGACGGCGATTTTACAATTCGTATAAACAGCAGACAAGCATTGCAAAAAGAAATCGAGGCACTCCTTGACGATGCGGCCTCATATCCAAAGGCGGTGCGCTTGATCGACAAGAAAGAAAAAATATCAGCAGAAGACTTCCAGAAAGAATGGACAAAAATATCAAGCAAGCCCTTCAATATCGATACGATTGCAACACCCGAGAAAATAGCGGATCTCCAGGGCAAGCTCGCGCTTCTTGGCATAAAAAATGTCGTATTTTATCCATTTTTAATGAGAGGATTTGACTACTACACCGATATTGTCTTTGAAATATTTGACACCAGCCCTGAAAATCGCCGATCACTCTTTGGTGGTGGTCGCTATGACAAGCTGACTACCCTTTTCAGCGACGACAACGTGCCCGCCGTCGGCTTTTGTATGGGCGATGTGACAATACGCGACTTTCTCGAAACACATGGCCTTTTGCATGAGAAAAAAGCATCAGCCGACTACTGCGTCTGCGTCGTTTCGGAGTCTGGCGCCGCTTTCGCAATGAAAATCGCCGATGAGCTCCGCGAAAAAAACTCACGCGTTGCAATCGATTTCTCATATAAGAAAATCGGTGACCAGATCAAAAATGCCGACAGGCGCGGTATTCCAGAGGTGATCGTCATCGGTGAAGACGAGGTAGCGACAGGCACGTATAAAATAAAAAATCTAAAAACAGGTAAAGAGCAGATTATAAAGTAACTAAATCACCTAACTATCGCCGACATTATGCGTAAAATCACGTTCGATATCGAAACAAAAAACACATTTCAGGATGCGGGCAGCAACGACCCTGCGGATCTCGACATTTCCGTCGTCTGTATCCACGATAGTGGCGACGCGGCAAGAGGAATCCCGCCAACTGGTGATAGCGACGGCTTTTCAAGCTTTCTAGAAGCAGATTTTCCAAAGCTCTGGCCTATCCTCGAGCAAGCCGATATGCTCATCTCCTTCAACGGTGACCACTTCGATATTCCCCTTTTAAACAAGTATTACCCTGGCGACCTTAGCAAGATAAAAAGCCTTGACCTCATGGTGGAGGTGAAAAACTCACTGGGCCGACGCATCAAGCTCGACACCCTCGCCGAAGCGACGCTCGGTAAGAAAAAATCCGGCCACGGTCTCGACGCTATCGTCTGGTGGCGCAAGGGTGAGATCGACAAGATCATCAAATACTGCATCGAAGATGTCCGCATCACCAAAGAGCTCTACGAATACGCACAAAAAAACAACCATCTCAAATACAAGGATATCGTGACAAATACCATCAAAGATATCAAGCTCAACCCCGCAAACTGGGAGGTAAAAAATGACCACACGATGACATTTACGCTGCCATTTTAAACACCAGTTTCTCTAATTTCTTTATGCGCGGGCGGTGATCATCGAGAATTACTGTCTCTAGTGTGTCGAATTTACAATCAAGACGGCCAATTTGACCCTCAAGTCGTACAATATCGTCTTTTGTTGCCATACATGCCCAAATCTTCTTTATGTCGTCTCTAGTAGCCATAGACGCCCAAATTTCTTTTATGTCATCTTTTGTA
>JBAXYC010000091.1:0-2188 GCA_037127615.1 bacterium
GGCGTCATACGCTTCTACCGGAACCACAGCCGCCATGAGAACAATCACTATGTAGAGCCACATTTGCATGATGGCCTCCTTTCTTGTTGTGTCACTTTCGTGACAGGTTGACTGCATTTTCCTATTTAATTGCCAAAAAGCTATCCAAAACTATAGATAAATGATAGCACAGAATAGCAATAAAGTCAATCAATCACCATACCCCACCCACTTATTTTTTCGGAGAATTTAGAGACACTGAAATATCATTGATAATTTCATCGAGTCGGTGGTTACTCTTCACATAGTACTTACTCACACCAAGGTTTACATAAGACTGGATCGTTTTTGCGCCCTCGCTATTTGATACAACAAATATAGGGATTTTTTTCCAAAGCCCACCATTTGATTTGAATTTTTTGAGAAAATCGAGGCCGTCTTCTTTTCCGAGAAGGTTGTGATCAAGCCAGATGGCATCGATCTGAGCCAAGCCCTCGAGATAGTCGAGTGCCTGGCGAATACTTTTTGCAGAGATGATTCCAAGACCGCTTTTATCAAGATGAGCATTAAATACCTGGTCAACACTACGGGCAGCGATCACGCCGAAGCCACTTTTTTCAAGCTTGTCATTGACCACTTCGAGAAGGGGACGCTCATCCTCGATAACGAGGATTGTTTTCTTTTTAAGATTTATTTGTTTTTTCATTTATTTTTTCTTTTTAATTAGCCCCTTAATCGGCAGTGTGACATAAAATGTTGTTCCGTGATTTTCCCTCGGGGATTCAAAACGAATTTTTCCACCAGAGTTTTCAACGATGGATTTCACAATATAGAGCCCGAGACCAGTACCATTTGTGTCTTTGTCCCGGACATTATCCGCTCGAAATAGTTTTGTAAATATTTTACTATGCTGATTTTTAGGAATACCGTAGCCGTTATCCGCAATTTTTATTTGAATATTTTCATTGTCCACAGTAGCAATTGTTAGTCTCACTTTCCCCGCGGTGGGAGTGTATTTAACCGCGTTTGAGAGAATGTTTTGCATAACCATACGAAGTAGCTTTGGGTCAGCCTGCATCAGTGGAACATGCGAGCTACAATCAAAAGTGAATTTAATTTTTTTTAAATCGATATCCTGTCTTTGTTCATTAATGACATCCTCTGCAAGTTTATGGATATCGGTCGTTTCAGGCTCGATTACAAAAGTGCCAAGTTCGAGGCGTGACACGTCCAGTAGGGCGTTTACAAGCTCAACCATGCGCTGGTTACTGCCATATACCTCATCCAAATATTTTTTCTGTTTTGGATTTAGTTCACCGACATCTCCAGCAAGGAGCATTTCTGCGTACCAGTTTACTGTCGATAGGGGGGTTCGCAACTGATGTGATGCCAGAGAAACAAACTCTGTTTTAGCTTTATCGATTTCGCGCTCGTCAGTGACGTCGCGAAAGACTTTAATAGTGCCGATCACCTTTCCACCAAGAATGACCGGTGTAGCAGTGATTGCCACAGCGAACTTTGTGCCATCTTTTCGAACATTGTAGTACATAGTGCCGGTGGTGGCCGTGCCATTTTTTAATGCGATATAAACTGGGTGATTTTCTTCGAGGACTGGTGTCCCGCGTTCGTCTTCAAGAAGGGCGATTTCTGAAAAAAGTTTACCAACGAGGTCGCCACTTTTGCTCCCGAGCAGTTTTTCAGCTGTTTGATTGATAAGAATGATCATTCCTTTCTCATCTGTCGCAATAAGGCCATCACCGATCGAAAGCAAAAT
Source organism: bacterium (assembly GCA_037127615.1). Classification (GTDB taxonomy): domain Bacteria; phylum Patescibacteriota; class Minisyncoccia; order Phycocordibacterales; family PALSA-1337; genus PALSA-1337. Next base: position 1,754 of record JBAXYC010000091.1, read on the forward strand.
AGCGCCTTGTTTTGCACGGACGATTTCAAGACTTTTAGTGCGCTCAAGGACTTTCTTTTCGAGTGTTTCGTGGGATTTTTTTAGTTTTTCAGCTGTGACTACAAGCTTTTGTCGCACGTCCTCTTTTTCTTTTGCGGTTATGACAAGTCTGCGTCGAACCTCTTCTTTTTCTTCAGCAACTACTGCAAGTTTTGCTGCAGTGACAACTAGCTTTCGTCGGACCTCTTCTTTTTCTTCGGCAGTTACCGCTAGTTTTGCTGCAGCCACTGCCAGTTTTCGTCGTACGTCCTCTTTTTCTTCTGCGGTTGTTGCGAGTTTCTCTGCCGTGAGCGCAAGTTTCTCTGCTGTCGCTGCCAGCTTTGCTGCAGTCACCGCAAGTTTTGCTGCAGTTATTGCAAGCTTTCGTCGCACCTCCTCTTTTTCTTTTGCTGTAAT
>JBAXYC010000092.1:0-2171 GCA_037127615.1 bacterium
CGTGACCGACCACAAAAAGCAGACTAAGAATGCCACACGATCCAAAAAAAAGCCCGACCGACACCCACGTCTTTCGTAAGAAACGAAAGTCGACGCAGCTGAACGTAAAAAAAATCACAAATGCAACCGCGATCCACATCAGCTGGTGTTCAAGAAAATGCCCATCGCCAGTAAATGAATTCATTGTCACCAAACCCGCCCCAAGCAGTGGCAAGGTTGCAAGGACCAATATCCAGTCTATGTTTGCTATTTTTTTCATTTTAAAAATATTCTACTATCGGTCAAACACAGGCGGTACGACTGGCAGGATTTCTTCGGACACGACCGCGCCTTTATGAGATGTCGGCCATGTAAATGGGGCGTACTTTGTTGCGCCAGCAGGTATTTGATCGATGTGTGTTTTTGAAAAATCGATTGCATTGTTGTTAATATCTTTGAGGATAGCGTACACGGTGATATCGTCAACAGGCGTAAGTGCCTTGTTGGTCAACGCGACCTGAAGGGATGAACCTTGCGTTACACTCGTATTGTCTTCGATGTATTGCGGCATTGGATAATATAAATCTGTAAGAGTATCATGCGATCGTCGCCAGACGGGTGCTTGAATATACTGAAATCTCACGCCACCTTTTGCGAGTACTCGCTTCCCCATGTCTACAGCTCCGACAAAAGCGAGTGTATTTCGGTTTGCAGGAATATTGATGACACCATTTCGCTGAACAATAAGAATACCGTCGGTATCAAATACTGAAAACTGATATGGCACATTCATCGCCGCACCGCTGACGTTTGGGTTTTCGATATACGCAGCGAGGTTATAGAGGCCTCCCGTCACATGTGTCGCGCTCGCCCAGAGCGTCACTGCGGGCAAAAAAGCGCTCTGGCACAAAGTCCTACATGGTCCTCCACAGTCAATATCTTGCTCACCTTGATTCCGTACACCGTCGGAGCAGCTTGGCGCTTTATAGAGGATTTTAAACGCTGGAAGACCTATGATTACGAGTACCGCAACCACAATAATGAGTAAATACGCTGATTTTCGTTTAGTAGCCCATGAAGCCATGTTTGTATGAATTGTACTGCATCATCGCTCTACCTCCCCCGTGCATCGTGCCGCCAGACTGCATATTTACTATCACTTGATCAATAAAATGATGTGGGCCAAAACTCCAGAAAAAGAAGCATGTAAGTGCAGTGAGTGCAGCGATCAAAAGTAGAATGATAAGGATTTTTTCTGCTTCTGCGATAAAGGCAGGTGTCGGTGTAGTGTGTGCCTTTGCATTTTTAATATCTTTATACACAACATACGAAAAGGACATCATAAACGGTACAACCGCCATAAACAAGAATAGCTGCATGAGGAAATCGAATATCGGCTGACCAAACCCTGAAGCGACTGAGGCAACCCCAGCGATGACACTAAATACCATGAGACCAAGAATGATGACGATAGCAACACTTATCTTTCTGGCAAGAATATCGAACCAAAGACCTCGCACGTACCATGCGCTCTGGATCAATGCGTCGATACCGCGCTTCCCCTCGATAAGAAATGCGAACACAACAAACGCCAAGTAAATATTGACGACAATACCAGGAATAATAAGCAGGATGGACCCGCCGAGTACGATGATACCAGTCAGCAGCAACACAAAAAGGTATGGGATACCAAGTGAAAATGCTTTTTTATAAGCATCATTCATCGAGAGCGTGCGTCCGTGGTGAATCTCATCAATGGTCGCGATCAGGGCCACTGGCATGAATATAGAAAAAACAAGATTGAGAATATTGAATACTGCCATAACAGCAAGAGTTCCCAAAAGAACAGAGTGTCCCGCCGCTAGCTCTGGCTCAAACACCATGCTCACCGCTCCAAAAACAAGAGGAATAATACTTACGAGTGCAAGAACATTCATATTTTTCTTATAGAATATCCACGCCTCTTTTAACGCAGCACCGATCGGTTGTATTGCCACATTGTGTGATGTTGTCATAATATGTAAATTATAACACAAAACATGAAGAGAAATAGATACAAAAAAAACCGCGCACTGCGGTTTTTTTATTTGATCTGTGGGATCAACTTGTTGATTGAGCGCTCTGTACCGGCGGCTAGCTACTTTCGCCCTATAGGACTATCATCGCCGCAACTACGTTTCACTGCCGTGTTC
>JBAXYC010000093.1:0-2167 GCA_037127615.1 bacterium
CCCCTTGGAACATTGCCCGACTCGGGTGTATAATTGCAGCTATATGACGTCCCCTATCATTGAATGGAACGCGCCCGAGCATTATCATTTTGAAAAAAGTCCCGATTGGTATTGGGCGGTGGGTATTATTGCGGTCACCTGTGCAGTATTGGCATTTATTTTCAATAATTCCGTCTTTGGTATTTTCATTATCGTTGGTACCTTGGCACTCATTCTTCATGCGTCACGCACACCGCGAATTCTTCATTATGAGATCAATGATCGCGGTGTCGTGATCGACAATATTCTCTATCCATTTGTCAGCCTCGACTCATTTTGGATTGACACACTCCACCACGAACCAAAGATCTTGATCAAGTCACTGAAGACATTTATGCCGTTTATCTCCATTCCTATTGCTGAAGTTGATCCGGAACATGTTCGTACAGTCCTCCTTACATATATCGCTGAGACTGAACACGTTGAACCGTTTACTCAAAAACTCTTTGAAGCGCTTGGTTTTTAGTGTGGTCATTATTTGTAAAATCTGAAAAGTGTGATACTGTGTGACAGCAGTCTTTTACGCTCTTGTCGTTCAATGGATAGGACACTCCCCTGCGAAGGGAGAAATGTAGGTTCGATTCCTACCAGGAGCACCACAAACAAAAAATTCCCACATCGGGAATTTTTTGTTTATGGTGCTCCTGAGAAGCCGAAGGCTTCGTGTAGGAATCGAAAAGGTTGAGTATGTCGCGCGCAGCGAAGCGAGCACGATACGAAACCTGTACTGCTCCTGTAAGGAGCGATGCTGTCCATATAATGGAAGATTCTATTCTCATAAAAAACACCCTCTCGGGTGTCTTCTTCTTACGAAATCTTGTTCAGCGCCGCCATGATGCGACCCTTGATTCGAGAAGCATTATTTTTCTTAATATAGTTTCGCTTTGCTGCCTTGTCGAGCGCCTTGTAAAGAACCGGTACGAGAGCTTTCGCTTCCTTTGTGCTCTTTGCGGCTACAAGCTTGCGGAATTTCTTGAGTGGCTGGTCGATAGCCGCGCTTGTTCGAATATTGTTCACGCGCTTCTTATCTGATGCACGGAGAGCTTTTTTTGCTGAAGATGTGATTGGCATATATTTATGTAGGGCTAAGGCTACCACAGCCTCAGAGGAAAGGCAAGAAGAACCCTCGAAAAACAGGCAGAAACTAAAAAATTGTATATAATAGATGAATGATCTCACGACTCACTGGCACCATCGTCCATATTGACCTCAAGTACGCTATCCTCGACGTAAATGGCGTTGGGTATAAGGTATACAGCACCGCTGAAGTCTTGAGTGGTCTTGGTAAGCTCAAAAAAACCAGTACTGAACACGTTACCCTTTGGACCTACCTCGCTGTCCGAGATGATGCCCTCGATCTCTATGGTTTTGCAAATGGTAGTGAACTTTCATTTTTTGAAATGCTTATTAGTATATCGGGTATCGGACCAAAGACCGCGCTTGGCATCCTCAACATCGCATCTGTCGAAGCTATCGATAATGCAATACGGACCGGCGACACTACCCACCTCGTCAAAGTTTCCGGCGTCAGCAAAAAAATGGCAGAAAAGATTGTTCTCGAGCTCAAGGATAAAATCGGGGACGAAAGTCTTGTCGGTCAGACCGAAGAGTACGCCTCTGCGGTAAAAACAGGCATGAAGGGCGATGCTGATGCACTCGAAGCTCTCAAGGCTTTGGGCTATGCTCCAAATGAGGCCCGTGAAGCCCTCAAAGAAGTCGCGAAGGAGGCCACGAAAGCCGGCAAGGAACTCAAGGATACTGGCGACAAAGTAAAGGCTGCACTCAAGTTACTTTCGCAATAACATTTATTTAAGCATCATCTCCACCACCTCCCTCGTCTTCGCACCCAGGATGCCAGTTCCCTTTGTCAGTCCGTAAGGGGTGAGGATTGTAGCTTTGTTTGCGTTTTGGAACTTGATGAGAGCGTTTTTGGTAGCAATACCGAAGTAGGTGGATTCGTGGCCAGGAGAACCATTACCTGAGGTAGCTATGATGTAACCATGGGTGTTCAGGAAGACCTGGAGGGCTTTGACGTCAGCGCCAGTAGAGCCTTGAGAGATGGTACGAGTGAAGGTGGTGGTGAGAGCTCCGTAGTAGCCGGTAGCATACTTTGGGAGGAGGAAACCTT
>JBAXYC010000094.1:0-2155 GCA_037127615.1 bacterium
CGGCTATCCTGCGCCTATTCCTTACTAGACTCAATCACGACGACATCACCTTCTTTTCCATCAAGATCTTTTCGCTTGAGGGTGAGCTTTGGTATCGGCGCAGGATTCTCCCCCGCTTCCTTCAAAAATAGCTTGAGCGCATTGTCCATGCCAAGATCTGCACCGGGAGTACTGTAGTGCATAGGGATAATGAGCTTTGGCTCAAGTGAGACAGCGAGCTTGTATGCCTTCGCTGGCTCGAGCACACCCTCACCGCCGATCGGCACAAAAAGAATATCAATCTCATCGAGAGCCTCTACTGTTTCATTTTTAAGCTCGGCCGCATCGAGAGCACCAAGAAAACATATGTTCATGTTTTCGAGCGATACCGTATATATAGTATTGACGAGTGGGGCAGCACCGGCTTTTATGTCATACATCGACTCGGAAGCGAGGCCTTTGATAAAGACGCCACCCACTTCATACTCACCGGGACCAGCAATAACAAAAGGTTTTTTATCACCGTGCGTAACCTGGTCAACACCATTGAAGTCAGCATGATATGCCGACGAAAGCACAATATCCGCTCCAAAACGAGCTGGTTTCATTTTCGAATCCTTTGAAATAGGATTGAACGCGAGTGTAATATCTCCAAATTGGACTTTAAAGAATTCTGCACCAAGGTAGGTAATGATCATATCGTAATTAAATTAATGTAAAAAAAGTATACCAGAAAAAAGCTTTCTTGTTAACGAATCTTCTTCGCACCTCGACCTCGAGTCAACCCTTCGAGATAGCGAATCGTGAGTATTGAAAATGTTGCCCAGAAGAGCCCGAACATCATGCCGGCTATCACATCACTAAACCAATGTACATTTAAATACACCCTGCTTGCACAAACAAGAACCACGAGGACAACATTTCCTAGAATAAAAAGCTCACGCGTATACAAACTCTTCATACGATGGGCAAAGAAGTACACAATCAACGTAAAGAAAAGTGTCGCCGCAAGAGCGTGGGTACTCGGAAAACTAAATGATAGCTCAGGAATCAAACCGTCAACAGGGCGAGGGCGAGCAAACACTATCTTAAATAAATACCCAAATAAAAGACCGGTCGGATACGCAGCAAGAAAAATATAAACATTGTGCCAATGTTTTTTATATATCCACCATGCAGCAATACCAATAGCTATCAGACCGAGAGTCGCTGGACTTAATACATTACTAATAATCGCCGCAAGTGTGACGAAAAATGGCACGACATGATTTGACATGAGCAGATTGACCGCGACATCAAAATCAACCATAAATGGATGAAGCACAACAACGTCCTGCACCGTCTTAAAAAAGAAATACAAACTAATAATACATGTGATCAATATATGAAAATCGTGTTTTTTGAAAATATGGCGACGTTTATTTATGAAATAATACGAAGCTACAATCAGGATTGCGAGGATGATGCCGACCGTCGTAAATTTTCCGATCACATGTGCAATGAGCTGGTAACTTGCACCAAACAAATAGCCAAGTGCGACCGAGCTCACCGCCCATATGATAGCTGCGATACTATCAAAAATCCAAAACCTTTTTATGCCCATTCCACTTGCTCCAGCAAGAAACGGCATAAAGACACGAGCTATAGGGTTAAACCGACCTAACAAAATAGCTTTTCCGCTGTGATTATTGAGTGCTTCACGAGCCTTATCAATATTTTGTTGTTTAATTAAAAAATACTGACTCCAGTCGGTAACAAGCTTCATGCCGTACTTTCGGCCGAGAGCATATCCGATCACATCCCCTCCGATCGCTCCCACCGTGGCCCAGAATGCAACGAGGTACACATTCAAAAAACCGAGATGCGCAAAAAATCCTCCGAATATAACAATTGTATGTCCGGGAATAATCGTGCCAACAAGTGGCAATGCCTCGAGCACCGACACAAGACCAATAAGCCAATATCCTCCGCCACGGAGGATATCTTGAAGATGGAGAATGACAATAGAAAATAGATGGGCCATACTGGGTATCTGATAAGCATACCACATACCAGATAAAATAATTATAAAGCCGAAATAAAATAAAAATCAAGAGATTGTGTACGTAGTCCACAGATATATATAGCATTTTGTGTATGGCTATTTTATAATAATATTGCCATGAAAATATTAATT
>JBAXYC010000095.1:0-2149 GCA_037127615.1 bacterium
GCGTGAGACAGGCGATTTACAAAGAGATTAGAGTGTAAAACGCAAGCGCGGTTTTTGTGAAGAAGATTGAAAGAAATCTTCAAAATATAACCTCAAGGCAACCATTGGGGAAAACGTAAGCATTAGCACTCAAAAGTGTAGGGGTCCATACGGACCAAAAATTAATTGTGAGAGTATGCTACGCCCGTTTGCTCACCAAGGGTTTCTCTGAAAATTTTTATTTTCTTCTTCAAAAGAGAACTGAGAATGCCCTGACCTTGACCTAATCAAAGATCTAAACTTTGTTGAATCATCTGAGACTCAACATCTCAGATCTCGGAAACCGATTCAAACTAATCTGGGACTATTGTAACAATCTAAAGGACACTGTAAAGGACATTATTATTACCAACTGTGGACAACTATGAAAATAGTTAGAGTTTAATATTTAATTCTATAGGACAGTGATCCGAGCCCAAAATAGTGTCGAGTATTTTAGCCTTTGGTTGAGCCACCAAAAGACCATCGCTGATAAAAAAATAATCAATTCTCCATCCAACATTTCGCTCGCGTGCAAATGTTTTCATATCCCAATATGTATACTTTTCTTTTGCGTTAGGATACAAGTGTCGAAAAATGTCAACGTATTTATTTGCAATTACTTTATCAATCCACTTTCTTTCGATCGGTAAAAAACCAGTATTTTCAGAATTTTCTTTTGGTCGTGCGAGGTCGATTTCTGTATGAGCTGTATTTATGTCACCACAAAAAATAATTTCTTTGCCGCTCTTGCGAATTTTATTTATGTATTTTAGAAATGCGTCATAAAAACGTAGTTTGTAGTCGAGACGTGCTGGTCCACCACCGCCGTTGGGGAAGTAGACCGTCGCAAGCACGAAATCCTTATAAAAAACCGCAATGAAGCGCCCTTCCTGGTCTAGCTCTGGCACGCCGATGCTGTATTCCACCTTCTCCGGCTTCACTTTAGTAAAAATAGCAACGCCACTATAACCTTTTCGGCCTTTCGAATGGTCAAAATATGAGTGGTAGCCTAGCGGATTGCGCACCGCTTCCTCGAGCTGCTCAGGGTGAGCCTTCGTCTCCTGTAGGCAAAAAATATCCGGCGATTCTTGCAACAGCCAATCAAAAGCGCCTTTTTTAACGTTCGCCCGAATACCGTTTGCGTTCCAAGAGATAATTCGCATGTTGTTGATTGAAATTTTAGGATTTCTACTAATTTCCTACTGCGACCGCTTATTATGAAACTTTTTATGAATATTACGCAGCTCGTTGTCTGTAATGTGGGTATAAATCTGCGTTGTGCTTATATTAGCATGACCAAGAAGCATCTGTACGGAGCGTAGGTCGGCACCATTTGAGAGGAGATCGGTTGCAAAACAGTGGCGGATAACGTGGGGTGTAACTTTTTTTGAAATTCCAGCCTTCACCGCATATTCTTTTACGATACGCTCAATAGATCGACGGGTGAGCCCGCTCTCCTTGCCTCCAAATTTTTTTTCGTGAGCGACTTTGATGAAAAGCGCATCTTCAACGTCAGTTCGCTTGTCCAAATAATTTTTCAAGGCCTTTCTTGCTTCGTCTGATATAAAAATAACGCGCACTTTATCGCCTTTTCCGCGCACCGACATCTCCTCGGCACGAAGATCGATATCTCGCGACAGGGCACAAAGCTCGGAAATACGTAGTCCTGTTGAAAACAAAAGCTCTAATATAGCCTTATCCCGTAAGGCTTTTGCGGTATTTCCATCTTTTCCTTGGAGGGGGGCGTCCATTAGTCGACGGAGCTCGTCTGCTGATATCAAGTCGAGGTGGCGTTCACCGACCTTTGCAAGCTCGATAGCTTCAGGGGAGAGGGTTTTGATGTTTCTTTTGGCCAAATACTTTAAAAAAGCTCGCAGGGCAATGAGATAGTAGTTTTGCGTCTTCTTCTTGAGAGTCTCACTCGTGGCGCGGTTATTGCCAGTAACCTGACGGTTGAGCCAAAGACGATACTCGCGCAAAACCTTATCTGTGATTTCCTCAGGGGACTTTATTTTTGAAAACTGCAGGAAGCGAACAAGGTAACGATCATAGTTTTCAACCGTTTTAAGACTACGGCCACGCTCAATCTCAATATACTCGAGAAATTGCTGCTTAAGCTCAGAAATAT
>JBAXYC010000096.1:0-2129 GCA_037127615.1 bacterium
TGCCCTTCTGCCTGGAGAATAGATGACTGCTTATCTCATTCTGCTCGAGAAATCTGTGATTCTTTGTATCCCTGTGCTTCGAGGATAATAGCTCGTTTACTTCGCTCAGCTATCATCTGCTTACTCATCGCATCCTGGATATGCATTGGTGGATCGAGACGTTGAATCTCTACACGTGTGACATCGACTCCCCATTTTGCCGTCTCGACATCAAGAGCTGATTTGAGACGAGTATTTATGGCAACACGATTTGAGAGAGTGTCGTCGAGGGTCATCGTACCGAGGACACTACGGAGATTGGTCTGTGCGAGATTGAGAACCGCGAGACGGACATTATTGATTTCATAGGTTGCTTTGACGACATCCTCTACACGATAATAGACGATACCATCGACCATCACGTTAACATTATCGGCAGTAATAATCTCTTGTTGTGGGACATCGATAACTTGTTCTCGGATATCAATCTTCATCATTCTCTGAGCTCCTGGAATGATAAAATGCACCCCTGGCTGAGCGATACGACTAAAGCGACCAAGCGTTTCAATCATGCCGAGTGAGCCCTGTTTGACAATACGGACAAACAGAGGAATCACAAAAATAGCTATAACTATGAGGAGAATAAACCATTGCATAAAAAGAAATGAGAAAATAAGTATATATAGTGTAGTCCTTTCTATGAAGATGCAAGCGAAGAGATACATTATCTCCTCCCAGTAAAAATACATCCACTTCGCTGAGTACACTTGTCGCTGGCATGAGCTGAAAATCTTGGTATCCGTAAGAGCAATTCTACATAAGCACATTTTTGCCGCGTAAGAGCACATATTTCGCCCTCTGTAAGCAATAAATCGCACTGTCGTACAACTGGATCCTGAGTATTATCAAAAGAGAATGACAAGGGATCTCACTGGGTCTGCTGTCGAGACATAATAAAAGGAGTAAAAAAATAAAAAGCCCCTCATCGAGGGGCTTGGTGAGTTGGTATATTTTTTATACAACAACATCTCCCCTCGAGAATTTCGCAAGGAGAAGAAGGAGTGATGATACTATACTGTGCTTCATACAGTACGTATCATATTGTATGCAGGGGTTTTGTCAATTTTTTATTATCAAAAATAGTGCAAGATTGCTTGTAAAAAACTGATTTTTTCGCTATACTATATTTATGAAAAATACCCTTTTCTCTGCGGAAACACGCCAATTTGCACTCAAGGTGTGCATCGTGCTCGTTATTTTGCTCGTTTGATGGCTCCTCTATACACTCAAGTCCGTTATTTTTCTTTTTGGTGGATCCATATTTGTCTCTCTTCTTCTTTCACCATTTGTTGTATATTTTAGCAGATGGCACATACGGAAGTGGCATGTTCCACAGGTAATGGCTATATTGATGTCTTTTTGAGTTGTGTTCGTGTTTTTAGCACTTTTTATACTCGCTATCGTCCCTATATTTGTCGATCTTGGTAACAACACAACACAAGCTATTGGCCGATGAGTCGAAACAATTCAACTCCAAGTGCAACAGGATTTCCCTTTTCTCGACTCTCTTCCTATGAATGTAGGACAAGTTATCAGAAAACAATTTGATACACGAACTCTATCAAATCTTATTCTCTCAAAAGAGACAACAGTCTCGCCAACTAATACTCTTTTAAATAACATTGGTTCTATTCAGTCATTCGCACAAACATGATTTTGGCAAGTATCCAATCTTGGTCTTTCTTTCGCATCAGGCGTAACATCGAGCATTATCTACATCATACTTTTTATGCTGATGACGTTCTTTACGCTCCTAGAAAGAAAGAATGCTTTGAAGTGGTTTTTACGAACACTCCCAGAAGGTCTTGGGAAATACTTTAAACACAGAGAAAATGCTGTAGAAAATGCTGTTCATTCTTGGCTAAAATGACAGATAAAGCTCTCGTGAGCCATGTTCTTGATCAACTTGATAGGACTTTGGATTGTCTCATTATTTGGAGTGCCGGTCCATAATATTTTTGCCCTCGCACTTATTGCCTGAATGATGGAATCCGTCCCGTATGCTGGACCTATACTCACATTTCTGACTGCGTTCCTGATGGTGCTTGTGAGCCCAGAATCGAGCATCAGTTCGCTTATCGCCATATGCG
>JBAXYC010000097.1:0-2115 GCA_037127615.1 bacterium
ATGTTCGCACGGTTCGAGGCCTTTGTCTTGTTAGACTCCCTCGTTCTTTTGACGGACCGACCGGAAGATCTGACTCTGCAAAGCCTGGGCCGCCTCGTGATCCAGAAAAGCTGGCCAAATCGGGTTTCAGAGTGAGTTACGAGACAAGTCACGAGCTCCTCGAATTGCGGAAGCGTGGGTTGATCGATGCTGGGCCGAAGGAGATCAGGGACTGCAGGGAAGACACAGAGGTCTCTATCTCTGATTCCAGTACTAAGGCTCTAGTTGTGGAGTCGCCAGTCACGTTCAGACGAATTGAATGGACGATGATGACGCTTCCCGGCTACCCTCCCACGTCCAAAGCAGTCATCGAGGCAGGAGGAAACTCCTACACCTTCTCGGCTCTCAAGATGCATGGTGCTCTCAATGTACGAGGCACCAAGATCCGAGTTTCATCGCTAGATGGACACTGCGTTCGCGTGGTTGAACTCTGGCTGTTCCGATAGCCCAACCAAGTTCTCTACAGCCGAATCTAGTCGATTGTGTATCATCCTAGCCCTTGCCAAGTAGCGACTTCAAAAAGTTGCGAAAGGCAACACTAACGCTACAAAGATAAAAACACCAATTAGAGCTTTCTTTTGAAACATTCTTCCCTTAAAATATTTTTGAACTATTCAGGATTAAGTATATAAAGAACCCTTGCCTTTCGCAACTTTTGAAGTCGCAATCGGCAAGGGTTTGAGAATGAGGTGACGAGGAGGATATTCAGCCTATAATCCTCCATTGAATCGACGGAGTCGGAAAGAAATCCAACTTCGGTTTGAATCTTACTACTGTCGATGCACCTGCCGGACCACCCCTGAGAACATCGATTGATGTGATACTGACCACCGTCTTTCGAAGCTCAAGCTTCATGCCAACCTTCAGCTTATCGGTGACATCACCTTCGAAGCCAATGCTGGATGGTCCATTGCCGAATGGAGTTAGCTTGAGTTCGTACTTGACTGGACGGCAACGACCAGTCTCCAAGTCAAGGGTGTACTTCCTTCCTCCTCTGCTGAGTGGGGTAAAGATTGCTTCCCCCTTGCCCACTCCCCCCAATTCATCAGTACAGTAATACCCTATAGTCCGCCCGTTTGTGCTAAACAGGCCAAAAGACGAACTACTGAAAGTCAGAACGAGACGGTCGCCACTGATCTTCCAGTTACAGGGGGCGTAATTCATCTCTAGCCAGTTTCGCAACTTGCCTTCAGATGTTCTGCTTCGCCAAGCTCGAGCTGGTGACCAGCACCAGACGACTACGCCGGCAACGTGGTTGCGTTGTACATCCTTGCACCAGTCGCGTGAATCTTGGCTGCGCTCGGTATTGTCGCCTTCAACGAAGTAGCCGTCCTTACGGATCTCGGCCACTCGCTTGATCGAAGGCAAGAGGTACTTACGCCAGGTCGGTTGACCGGGCTGAGCAAATCTTACGATCTGCCCAATACGAGTCGGTTGTTCGCCCCAACTCGTTCGGTAGACCCAGCCCAGATAAGACATGCTTGGTCCGTAGTTCACGTTGAAGCCAGCAGCGTACAGAATGGGTATGAGCAGGAGGATCCCGATCAACAGGCGGTCCACCCACTTCGGTGTCACATGCTTCTTTGTTGTTTGCGCCTTCATGAGTGGCGCCTCCTTTTCAAGGTTCTCTTCGCACAAGCGAATCAAGAAATCATAGCAGAAAACAGGTTCGGAGTCAACCCGTGTCACCCGAATTCGATAGCTTCACATAGGATTATTCATCCTCGTTCCGCTTCGTATCTCGGTGACAGGGCAGGTGGTGCGACCCTGTCTTCCGCTTGACTTGCATTATAACAAAACCAAGCAAGATTGGTTGCCTTTGCCGGTTGTTCGTATATCATCTCCCCCACAAAAATAAATAAGGAGTCACTATGAAATATTATCTTTATGCCAGAAAATCAACCGAAGACGAGGAGCGTCAGGTCATGTCAATCGAAGCTCAGATCATTGAGCTCGATCAATTTGCCAAAAGAGAGAATATTGAGATTGCCGAGAGATTTATTGAGTCAAAAAGTGCCAAAAAGCCAGGAAGGGAGATATTTAACAAAATGATGACTAAAGTTTATCAATCAGAGG
>JBAXYC010000098.1:0-2114 GCA_037127615.1 bacterium
ACTTCCAATAGGCTTGAAGACCTGAAGTCAAATTATTTACAGCGCCACCGCCACCAGCATCAAAAGCAGGGGGTGCGGTTCTCTGGGTCCAACAAGAGCGAAGATTAGCTAAAGTGAAATGGGTAGGCTTCACCTTTACGTATCTGTAAACAGCCCCGTTCGTGGTCAGCTTTAATACCTTTGTTTTACTGTTACCTGCCACAGCACCTACCCACTCAGTGATAGTTGCAGCATTTGCTGCACATAATGTATATGAGAAAGCACCTGAGTCATTTTTCAATACAGTGTAGCTTCCCATGGAAACCTCTGCGCCGGTTTCTCCAAATACTGAGGATCTATGGATAGCTTTTCCGGTGGTGGTATTTATCTCGTATATAACCCCACGAGCCTGCGGAGCTGCGGTATAAGTTCCGTCATCCCAAATCGAGAATACTTGATTTCCAGCAGTTAAGGGCGGAACATCAGGTAGCCATCTAGCATCATGGTTACCTGAGATTCCATTCCAGGTATATCCTGAAAGCGTGGGCTCACCAAGTATGTTTGAGCCACTTATAAACTTAGTGTTTTGCGTTTTGTTAGGGATTCTGATGGCCTGTAATGTGCCAGCACCTTCAATAGGATTATTCCCCTGCAGTACCCAAATAACGTCTTTTGTTGAATAATCTATTGCCATTGCGCAGCCTGGGTGACGCATTGAAAATACTATGTTTCCTGTGACTGGGTGAACATCAATTGAATTTGTATGGAAGTACTCTGGATTTGTTGTATTAAAGTATTCCTTGCTATCCCACTCCCAGACTTTTGCTTTGGTTACTGGGTCAAATTCTTGAATGTACATTCCTGAGCCATACCCAAGTATAAGTATATTACCGTTACGCCCTGGTGTTATGACTTCTTGCACATCGTGAATATCTGGAGTTACACCTCCACCATCATCTCCAGTAACAGTATTATATGTAGTTGTGGTTGGAAACTCACTACCTATCTCAACAGTTTCCTTGGTTGCCCCATTTGTATTATTTCCTAATATTCTATTTATGGAACTACCTTTATGAACACTGTACGGAGTAGCTGCACCATTTGCGGTATCAGATGATATATACCACATAGGTACACCGTAGGCACTAAACACCATATAATAATTATAACCCGCTTGAGCAGCACCATATAAATACAAGCCGGGCTCGTAATCCTGAGCTGGGGGCTGAACTATATTCGGACACAGTGACGAAATATCTGAGGGTAAGAAACGGACGTAGTATTTACCACCAAAACTGTCAGATATTTCTAGAACCCTATTAGTCTGAGCCTTGCCTGTGATTGTTTGACCTCCGGCTGTTACAGTGTAATTTAAATTTCCCCACCAACCTAATGCTGTTTTTACAGCATAATCTTTTATGGCTGGGTCAAACGATGGAAACATACTTTGTCCACCATCATGAGAAACATTTAATGATGTTATTTCTGAATTAACAGAAACCGGTAAAACCATCACAGATTGAACTGGCGCATATTGGCAGGAACCGTTATTAAACTGAGCCGCTGGATTATAGTTTAGTGCTGTTGGATCTGTGCAACCAAGAACTATATCTATAGCAGGTACTACTTCTTTGTTAGATACCGCTAGGGTAGCAAACCAGTTAATAGCGGAGTTAGCTTTTCCAACTACTCGAATTTCTGGAATAAATGATGCACTATTAATAACAATAGATAGGTCAGATACATAATTAGCTCCATCCTGAGTTTGGGTATTAAATGTTACAACCGGGATAGAGCTAGGTAAAAATCTACGAGCTGACCCTGAAATATTAAAGCTAGAAAATGTATTTGATACTCTTTCATGCCTAATAATTTTAACGTCAAACTGAATAGCTGAGTCATTTGATAATGCTTCTGGTGCTTCACCCACATAACCCAGCTCAACAGTCTGTACATTAATAGTAGTTGCCGTGGCTTTGTAGCCTATGGGTCCATTTCCACCGCCAGGTGTAGGAGGAACAATTACTTCTGTAGGAGTTAAGTCTCCATCTTCATCCACATGGAATGTACCTTCTGAAAGGCCCCAAGTATAAAATGCTCCTGTGGTAGGAATTAGGTTTCCATCGCGATCTAAT
>JBAXYC010000099.1:0-2110 GCA_037127615.1 bacterium
CCATGTAGCCGCGACGAACCGCAGTGTGAAAAGCGATATCACGATCATCAAAATGGTTTTTATTACGCTTGCGCTTCCCTGCTCGACGCATCCCCTCCTCCACATGCACATCAAGAAAAATATAAAGGTCTGGTGTTCGCTCCTTTAAGAAAAATTCTCGAACCTTCCAAAAAAGATTTTTCAATTCACCGTTTTGCTGAGCATAAATCTGATACGCATAGGTACAGCAGTCAAAGCGATCAGAGATGACGTGACTACCGCCAGCAAGTGCCGGCAAAATAAGTCGGGACATATGGTCTGCACGTGCGGCCCAGAACAAGCCAAACATCGTCTTTGAATCAGCATTCTTTGACAGCGGGTCTTTGAACATGATCTTGCGAATGTTTTCGGCATACGGTGAACCTCCCGGCTCACGAGTCTGAAGAATTTTTGGGCCTTTTTTGCTATTTTTTGTCCCAGCGTATTTCTTTTTTATCTGTTCGAGAATGGTCGATTTTCCAGATCCATCACCACCGCACAAGACAATAAATTTTGGTTTCATATTAGACATATCCTATCATATGCTAAAATAAAGTATATGAATAAAGAAACCCACGTTGATACCCAATATCTCGCTATGATGAGAACTATTCGTGACCATGGAAACATAAAAACAGACCGTACCGGTACTGGTACAAAAAGTATCTTCGGCGGACAAATGCGTTTCAATCTCGCGGAAGGATTTCCACTTTTGACTACGAAAAAAGTTCACACGAAGTCTATTTTCTATGAGCTTCTTTGGTTTCTCCGCGGGGAAACAAACATCCATTGGCTTCAGGAGCGAGGTGTCACCATATGGGACGAATGGGCTGATAAGGATGGTAACCTTGGTCCGGTGTACGGTTCACAGTGGATAAAATGGGAAGGCGCTGATGGAAAAATCTACAACCAAATCGAGGATGTTATCGCTATGATCAAAAAAAGCCCTGATTCTCGTCGGTTGATCGTGTCTGCATGGAAAGTCGACGAGATTTCAAAAATGGCCCTTCCTCCGTGTCATTGTCTATTCCAGTTTTATGTTGCTGACGGAAAACTCTCCTGCCAACTCTACCAGCGCAGTTGTGATTTTTTCCTAGGAGTTCCATTCAATATTGCAAGCTATGCCCTCCTTACAATGATGGTGGCCCAGGTGTGTGATCTGAAACTTGGTGACTTCGTATGGACAGGCGGCGACATACATCTATACAGCAACCACGCTGAACAGGTCGATCTCCAGCTTTCGAGAGAAAATGACATCCGTCCAATGCCGACACTTACTCTCAACCCTGCAGTAAAAAATATTTTTGATTTCAAATATGAGGACATCACTATTGAAAACTATGATCCTCATCCGACAATAAGGGCACCGATTGCTGTTTAGTTAAATAATCAAAACATACAATATATGAAAACCTTTATCATCGCAGCTATCACCACCGATGGATTCATTGCAAAAGATGAAAATCACGCGGCAATGTGGACTAGCAAAGAGGATAAAAAGCGCTTCGTCGAGTTGACGAAGCGCGCTGGGGTCATCGTCATGGGATCGCGCACATTCCGCACGCTCCCCCGCCCGCTCCGCGAACGTATCAATATTATTTACACAAAATCTCCAGAATTTATTGAGAAAATAAAAGGCCAGGAAAATGTTGAGGTCACGCAGGATGATCCGAAAGTTCTTTTGGAAAAATTGGCTGCGCGAGGTTTTAAAGAAGTCGCCATTTGCGGCGGCTCTCAGATCTACACCGCCTTTTTGAAAGCACATGCCGTCAACAGCATTTATCTCACCATCGAGCCGATTATTTTTGGAAAAGGTATTACGATTTTTAATCAAACATTAGATAATATCCACCTCGAGCTCGTATCTCGCGAGACAAATGAAACCGGATCAATCCTCCTCGAGTACAAGGTCAATTACCACGGGAATTTGTAAATAGTATCTCGAAAGTTTTTTGCGGCACCTCATCGATCGAATCATACTGCACAAAGTGAAAATTTTTTGCAGTGATTCCAATAATAAGCTTTGAAACATTGCTGCTGCGATGCGCCATTGCAAGCACTGGAATACCCCGTTTTTCTATGCCTGTCGCCA
>JBAXYC010000100.1:0-2094 GCA_037127615.1 bacterium
GTCTGTTCTGCCTGGGGCGAAAGGAGACGGTTCCCGTTGTTGGGGAGACTCAGGCAAGCGCGGTATTCCACGCAGGCTTGGTCGTAGTAGGGTCGCCCCTTGCCAAAATAGAAATTGCCAAGCACAAACCGGAAGGAAGGCCGGTCTGGTGCGAGGCGGATGGCTTCCCGGTAAAGGGATTCTGTACGAGAGGAATCCCTCAGGACTTCAGCCACACAGTTGGCAAGATTAAACACACTGTACGCCCAGTTTGGATCCACTTGATAGGCCCGCTCGTAGTAAGCGTATGCAGTCGCCTTATCCAGTTTCTGGTAGTAGATCCGGCCCAGGCCATTGATGGCCAGAACCCAGTTGGGTTTGCTGGACAGCGCCGAGTGCATGCGCTGTAGGGCTGAGGTCAGGTCTTTCCTTTCCATGTAGACCCGTGCGGCTGCGTAGTCGTTATAGGCCCGGTTGTCCTGATCTGGCTGGATCTGGTACATCCAATCCCGGATCCTGCTGAGGTCATTCCACGACATGCCCTCAGGCAGCTCACTTTCTCGGTAGAAGTAGTCAAAGGCAGCTTGGGACTTGGTATTCAGTACCGGATACGACCGTTTGGCCATGTCCTTGACCACCCCGGACTCCGCACCCTTTTCAGTCATGGCCTTCTGGTAGATGCTATAGGCGCTGGCAGATCCGCCTACCAGGTTGCTCTTGGCGATTGCGGCATCGAATTCCCGTTCCAGACCGGTGCTGATGAAGTAAATGCCACCTCCCAGTAGCAGCACGAGCAGGAGGCCGACGAGTCCGAGGGTTTGGCCCATTCCGAACCAACTCTTTGGTCTGGTTTCCAGCGGGGACAATGGTTCCGTCTTTAATCCGGTTGACTGATATGGGTCGTTGTCCTCAATGACTGTATGGGCGCGCCTTGCCACCATGGGCTGTTGGCTCACCTGGATTGCATGGCTTGCTTGGCTGACCTCCATGGTCGACCAGTCCATGCCATGCTCACAGGCCTCTAGGGCCCTGGCGAGTTCTGCGCAGCTCTGGAATCTGTCGTCGGGCTCTTTCATGAGAACCTTAAGTAGAATGGCCCCAAGAGGCTCAGGCAGGGCAGGGTTGATGGAACAAGGGTCAGGAACGGCCTGCTGAATATGGGCACCCTTCACGTGGAAGTCTGCGTCCCCGGAGTCGTCAGGGGCATTAAAGGGCGTGATTCCTGTGAGCATTTCATAGAGGACGCACCCAAAGCTGTACACATCGGCCCGATGGTCCATGACCTTGGGCCGCATGATTTGTTCCGGGCTCATGTAGTGCGGGGTTCCAATGCTGGTCCCTGTCCGGGTCTTTCGGTCTTCACCGACCATGAGCGCAATGCCGAAGTCAGCCAAGTAGGCCTGGGCTCGACTGTCGATGAGGATGTTGGTTGGCTTAACATCCCGATGGATGACTCCCATCTGGTGGGCATAATCCAGTGCAGAAAGAACCTGAGCCGAGAATGGGAGCACAAACTCAAGGGGCAGGGGTCCCCGCGCCTCAATGATGCGATCCTCCAGGGAACCGCCATCAATGTATGGCATGACGAGGATATAGACACCTTCCTCGACGAAAAATTCAGTGGCACTGAGAATATGAGGGTGCTGGAGGCGGGCCATGGCCTTCGCCTCTTTGATGAACCTGTCACCAAATTCCGTGCCACTGCCCCCGGCGGTCATAACTTTCAATGCCACCATTTTGTCGAGGTGGATATGTTGCGCCAGCCAAACTTCGGCCATCCCGCCCTCTCCGACCTTCTGGACCAGGGCATATTCCCGAACTCTCTGTCCTGCTTGCATGGTTCCTCCTGGAGACGGTGGAGCTCAGTCCTGGTCAGGGGCCAGATCCCCCCCTGAAGTCGTCGCCGTGGGATCGATGATGATGAACCGCCATTGCGTGGCAGCTGTGCGCAGATTGGCGTAGTTGGTCAGGCGCACCTTCTCCAGCACGTCCAGTTCCGTCGCCAGCGCGCCCAGCGCCGTCACCCGCTGGTTGGTTCCCGCTGTCTTTGGATTCTTTGGGGTCATGATGGGCCTTATGGGGTTGGCGCTGGTAGGCATCGGGATCCTGCTACGG
>JBAXYC010000101.1:0-2094 GCA_037127615.1 bacterium
TATCGGCTCTTCGTCTTGTTGGTAAAATAATGCTCGTAGCTAGCAGCTCGTTTATTTGCGAGTTGTGTACTTCGGCTTTCCTTTGCATTAAAGTGGTTTTGACCGGCTTTTCGTCCTACAACCTTGCCGTTTTTGGTCACTTTAAGTCTTTTTGTGATTGATTTATTAGTTTTCATAAAAACGTTCTTCTATATTACTGATTTTTTTGATTTTGTCTAGCTTTTTACTACTTTTTCTTTTCGATGAGTACTGTCCAGCCTTTAGGGCTCTTTTTTGGCTCATCCGCTACTTTGTATTCTTCAGTGATGAGAGAAAGTACTTTTTGGAGGCGCTCTTTAAGGAAGTCTTGATTAAGGTATTTTGAGCGGCCTGGGAGGAATAGGTTAATCTGGATTCTGTGACCTTCCTTTAGCCATTCTGAAGCTTTCTTAGCTTTGAGCTCAAGATCATGGTCGCCTGTACCAATACGCACCTGTAAAGTCTTTACTTCAATGACTGTTGCTCGAGTTTTTGCTACTTTAGCTTTCTTGTTTTCGAGATATTGAAACTTGCCATAATCCATTATTTTAGCAACTGGAGGTACTGCGTTAGGGGAGATTTCTATGAGATCTGAGCCCAGTTCTTCCGCTTTTTCGAGAGCTTCTCGAAGAGGCATAACACCGTAATTGTTACCCTCAGCATCAATAACCCGTAATTCTTTTGCTCGGATTTGATGATTAATTCTGTATGTTGGTGCTGCCACGCTTAAATATTTAAATGATTATGATTAATACCTTTTGAATATAACACAAAAAGTGGGGTTTTACAATAAAAAAGCCGGAACACCACACGAGTGTGGGTTCCGGCCAAACTTCAAAACTGCCTACGCGGCTTCTTCGGCGGTGAGCTGGCCGTGTCGATCATAGACCAACTTGAATGTCCGGGAATGATTCCTAACATTCAAGGTGGTTCCGAGATCGATGCGGACGAGCCGTTCTTTGTCGCCAACCTCTTCTATGATTTGACCTGAAACATAGCTTGTGTTCAGGAGGCGGATCGTAGCGAAATTGCTGTTCTTTGTAGTGGCGGCAATGATTTTCCCGTCAACAAGAACGCCGTGGTTGAGTGTGAAGCCGTTAATACGGCGGGGAGGGTTTTCTCTGCAAAAAGGAACCTTCCGAGTCTTCCCATCGTTTTTCTCCAAGGAGATGTGAAGGCCTACGTTGTCTTCTCTGAGTTCAACACCATGGTCTAGTGCTCCAGTTGTCGCGTCAAATGTGTACATAATAGAACTAAATTCCCAAACAGAGTTTGTTGGTTATTTCCGATTAGCATTCATTGCTTTTCGGTGTTTGGGTTTCTAGCGAATAATCATACAACTTTGAAAAAATAAGTCAAGGAAAATGAAGAAAGGTGGGGATAACTCATTTAAAGATTTTAAATAAGGCCTTTTCGGTATTTTCAGAATTTTTTGTATAAATGTAGAGCTCTTGAACTGTTCCGCTTCCGCGAACCGCTGCCTTCAAACCTCCTGTAATTGGTAAAAATTTAATCCCACGTTTTCCGCCTTTGCTTGAGGTGGTTTTGATAATTCCAATACTTACTTTGCTCACATCTTCTATTTTGTGTAAAGCCTCAATAACCTCACGAGCTGTTTCAGTGAGGGTGGTGTGCGATGGTGTTGTTTTGTTTCGTGGAATTTTTGGCATTTTTGACTAGCTTCAGTGTAATTCAATTTAAAAAATATAACAAAATAAAAATTAGGGCGGCTTCCATGGTGGAAGCCGCCCAGATTTAGAAATTCTCTCACGCGCAATTTGAAAGGGTGGTGTCTCATGATTCTTTGCGTTCCGAATCTTTATTTCGGCTCTATTTTACCTACTGGTTGCTCAAGATTTTCTCGTGCACGTCTAGACTATGCAACATCAAGAACAAAGCATTTGGCAAAACTTCTTAGCCTCCCACTTACTTTTCTTTACATCCAAAGAGCAGTGCGAGAATCCGCCCGATTTTGTTTGCCACGAATGTGGTCGGGGTCCTAAATCTGTTCGCATATTACACCAAAGTGGGGAAAGTGGGAAGTAAAAATTAAGAAGATTTTTGTTGACAATATAC
>JBAXYC010000102.1:0-2074 GCA_037127615.1 bacterium
GTTGTGAAAACTTTTCTATAAAAGGTTTCGATGTGAATGTCAGTAAAAAGGATATGCTCATGTATCTTAAAAATGACAAGCCAGATATTATCATTGGAGCCACGGGTACTTCTATTTTTGATGCGTCAGATCTCTCAAGTCTCGGAGGAGAACACGTCTATCATTTCCTTAGCATCTCTTCTTCAGATAGAGAATTTCCAGTTGCATCTTTTCGTGATGGTAATAATAAAAAAGTACACAATGATGTTGTGTACAAAAATTTTGTTTTTGTTAATAATGGTTTTCCGATAACTTTTCTCGGGCTCAAGTATGAGTCAACCCCAGCTGAAATGGAGAAGACAATCGCGTTGCTCATGGGATCTGTGCTGCATGGCGCGACGAGAGGGTTTGGTGGAGGAGAAGGTTTGATAGATGTTCCGAAGGAATTAGAGGATTTAATAAATGAGTGATTTTTAAAATTTATATTCCTGCCCACCTTTATGTCGTATGCATTTTGCGGCGGTTTGTGCGCCGAGGTGGCAAGCGTCGGCAAGACTTTTTTGTGCGATAAGACCTGCGATAAGTCCAGTGCGGTAGGCGTCTCCAGCACCTGTTGGGTCGACGACTTTTTTCACTAAAACAGGTGCAATTTTCTGTACACCATCTTTTATATAGATAATACTTCCAGCAACACCTTTTGTTTCGATAATAGTGAGTCCTTTTGATAGGAGCTCGTTGGTTGAGCTAGATAAAGCCGTTTTGATATTTTGTAATTCGGTGTCGTTGACTATCAAAATAGTTGCGAGTGCGCAACTTTCACTCAAGAGTTTTTTATCATAGTGAATTGAGGTTATTTGGCCTGGGTCAAAAATAATTGTTGCAGTCGTGTTGTGCTTTCTAAATTCGCGCATATGACTCAAGATACTCTTTTCTGTGCCAGCTGAAAAAATAGCAATTTCGATGGCGGCTAATTCTCGTGACGAGAGTAGTGAAGCGAGTGTTTTTTTATCAATAAATTTTCCGTAGGAGTTTGGTTCCCATACTCCTATTTGCTCCTGAGCTTCATCGGTCATCATGTAGGCGGTGGCTGTGAAACCTGCGTTGTCGATGAAAATGCGTGTATCAACCCCGTGGTCAGCTAGGTGCTTGGCGTATTCATTTTTAAAATCTTTCCCGGCAACCGAAAAAAGAATCGGCTTTATTTTCAATAGCCCAAGACCATATGCAATGTTGCCACCAGTTCCTCCAAAGTGCTCCTGTCTGTCTCCGGAAAAGAACATCATGTTTTGTGCGCCGAGCTCCATATCTGTAAAAGATATTTTGTCGCGGATAGTTCCTCTGAGTGGAAAAATCTTGTCAAAAGCCACCGATCCGACAACTAATACTTTTTTAGATATGTGTGCAGGCATATGGTCAGTGAGTTCCTTCCTCCCAGCTTGATAAATACTTTTTTTGCTGAGCTGTGAGCGTGTCGATATGCACACCGAGAGCTTTTAGTTTGAGTGTCGCTATCTCCTCGTCGATCTCTTTTCCAAGAACATATACTTGATTATTTAGGGTCTTGTGATTGTTCAAAATAAACTCTGCTCCGAGGGCCTGATTTGCAAAGCTCATGTCCATCACTGATGCAGGGTGACCTTCGGCGCTTGCGAGGTTGATGAGGCGACCTTCTCCAAGAACGAATATTTTTCTGCCGTCTTTGAGCTTGTGTTCCTGGACAAAGTCACGAATGATTCTTTTTTCTTTTGTAAGTGTTTGGAGAGCTTTTAGATTGATTTCAACGTCGAAGTGTCCTGAGTTTGAAATGATACAGCCATCTTTCATTACTTTAAATGAATCGAGGTCGATGACATTGATATCGCCAGTGAGGGTGCACATAAAGTCAGCCTGTGCCGCTGCCTCCTTGATGGGCATCACACGGAAGCCGTCCATGACTGCCTCGAGGGCTTTGATAGGGTCGACTTCGGTGACGATAACCTGTGCACCCATGCCATGGGCACGCATTGCGAGACCTCGTCCACACCAACCGTAGCCAGCAACGACAAATGTCGAGCCGCAGATGAGACGGTTTGTAGCACGTATGATGCCGTCGATT
>JBAXYC010000103.1:0-2062 GCA_037127615.1 bacterium
ATGGAGCATGCCCCCGAGAAGAGCACCTTTTTTTTGACGAGGAACTAGGGAATAGAAGCCGTCAATGCCTCTGACAATACCGATATAGGTATCACCATTACAATTCTTAAACTCCATGGTGCACGGAGTAGAAAAGAAAGGTGATACGTCTGAAACCATTTTTGCATACTCATTCATGAGTCACCTTTCATACATTGTTTACTGCCCTGCGCGGCATAGTAGCACATTTACGGAAGGATTAAAATAGGGTATAATGGCGCCACTAAACAAAATATATGTCTAAATATCAATGGATTTCACTTATGGGGGTGTGGGTTATGGTTTTTCTCTTTCTTGGCTTTCGAGCTGATTGGGACAAGGGGATCGCTATCGTAAGCGGCATTATTATTATCGCTATTGCATATCGAGGGGGCATTGCGGCACGTACAGAGAAGACTCCGCCAGCAGCTGACACATTTGTCCAAAACAAGGAAAATATCTAGTACATCTCGGCGTGTTGTTTTTTATGGTATAATATCCGCAAATATGAACGCGGCCAATACAAATCGGGTCAACATCAACGAAGAACGCATCACGTACTTTGGTCAGACGGATGCGCGCAATAAAAAAGTAAATTTTGGTATTAAGGCAAAAGACCGTACTCGACACGTCTATGTGATCGGAAAGACAGGTATGGGGAAGTCGACACTGCTCGAAAATATGGCGGTGCAGGATATCAAAAACGGGGAAGGCATGGCCTTTATCGATCCGCACGGAAAAACCGCCGACCTCTTACTCGAATATGTTCCACCAGAGCGCGTGAAGGACGTTGTGTATTTTGCTCCGTTCGATACCGATTACCCAATTTCATTTAATGTGCTCGAAAGCGTTGATGCAGACAAACGTCACCTCGTTGTGTCAGGTCTCATGTCGACCTTTAAAAAAATCTGGCAGGACGCATGGTCCGCTCGCATGGAATACATTTTGACAAACACACTGCTCGCTCTCTTGGAGTATCCGGGTGCGACGCTCCTCGGTGTGAACCGCATGCTCTCAGAAAAAGATTTCCGAAAAGATGTCATCGATCATGTTACCGATATTTCCGTAAAGAATTTTTGGGTAAAAGAATTTGCAAACTATACTGAGCGTATGGCGGCTGAGGCGGTGCCAGCGATCCAAAACAAGATCGGACAGTTTACCGCAAATGCACTCATTCGCAACATGATCGGACAGCCGACATCGTCATTCAACATCCGAGAACTCATGGATAATCGTAAGATTTTGATTATCAACCTTTCAAAAGGAAAAATAGGGGAGTCGAATGCGAACCTGCTCGGAGGAATGCTTATCACAAAGATCTATCTTGCCGCGATGTCTCGTGCAGATATTCCTGAGCGCACATTGAAGACAATGCCGAACTTCTATCTTTTTGTCGACGAATTCCAATCATTTGCAAATGAATCATTTGCCGATATTTTGTCTGAGGCGCGAAAATACAAACTCAACCTGACAATTGCTCATCAATATATTGAGCAAATGGAAGAGGAGGTCCGCGCGGCTGTTTTCGGTAACGTCGGTACGATGATCATTTTCCGTGTCGGTGCGTTCGATGCAGAGGTTTTGGAAAAGGAGTTTGCGCCGACATTTACCGCAGAGGACATCGTGAACCTCGGCGCGTATCAGATTTATTTGAAATTGATGATCGATGGTATTAGCTCGCCGCCATTTTCTGCAAATTCACTTCCGCCGATCCCTCAGCAGGATCAGACGATGGTCGCTGAGGTTATTGCCGAGTCTCGCAAGCAGTTTGCACATACTCGCGCCGATGTGGAAAATACTATCAACGAGTGGCACAAGCCGATTGCGAAGCCTCCACCAGCTCCAAAAGCCCAAGCAGGTGCTACGGTAGGCACAGCTGCCACAGCCACTAAGGCGCCTTCTCCTAGTTCAATAGATGCAACTTCGGTTATTGGTGCATCAGCGTCACGGCCGACTTCTGCGGCACCTAGTGCAAAATCAACCAGCTCATCCGCGGCTGTTTCAAAGCCTGCGGTTACCTCGGCGAAGCCAAGCACTGCTGCTT
>JBAXYC010000104.1:0-2054 GCA_037127615.1 bacterium
CGCTTATGCTTTCTTTTGTGCCGGTCACTGAAAAATGGTGCCGACAGTTTATTCATGAAGATGAGATCGCCGATGTGGTCACAAAATTTACATTTGAACCATTGAAAAATAAATACGAAGTATTTAATGTCTGCCCTCCAGGACCGGTCGTCACTGGCGCTGATATGGCTGCAGCGGTAGGGAAGAAGGCTATCAGGATTCATCCGTGGCTCATTCGCACTGTATTTTTCTTTGCATGGAACGGCACTCTTGGGCGTGTACCGACTTCGCGTGGTGGCTGGAAATCATATTCATACCCGATCGCTGTGGACGGCTCAAAGCTTACTCGTGAGTACGGCTATCAGTATCGTTGGTCATCAAAGGATGCATTTACTAAAAAAGAGGGGAGATATGTGAAGTTTATAAAAAAATAACCGACACTTTATCTTTGATTGGTTGCTTGTTTTGTCTTGTTTCGACAGCCTGCCACACTTATTGCTTTATTTGCCGGAATATCTATAATAGAAAGGCTTATTTAATTTTTATCCATCAATTTTACCGATATGATCAAGACTCGAGCTATTGCATTTTTTCTTCTGCTTGGCGCAGCTGTGGTAGGGTATGCTACGTATCATTTTTCTGCATTTAAATTCGGACTCGACCTCGCGGGTGGGACGCACCTCGTCTATCAAGCGGATGTATCCCAAGTGCCGGCAAGTGAGGTTTCTGACTCGATGAACGCCCTCCGTGACGTCATTGAGCGCCGCGTCAACGTATTTGGCGTGAGCGAGCCGATCGTCCAGATCCAAGGCGGCAGTTATTTTAGTTCAAAAGGCTCTGAAAACCAGCTTATTGTGGAGCTTCCCGGTGTGACTGATGTGAACGCTGCTATTAAAAATATCGGTGAGACACCATCACTTGATTTTCGACTCCTTCTCGCTAGCACAAGCAAGGCGATCCAGGCAAATACATCAATGACCGATCAAGAGAAGGCAGCAGCTATGGACGCTGCATTTATGCCAGTTGGTCTCAATGGCCGCATGTTGAAGAGAGCTCAGATCGGTTACAACCCGACTACAGGTGCAGCGATCGTCTCGATTACATTCAACGCCGAAGGTACAGCACTTTTCGCAAGTACAACAAAAGCAAATATTGGAAATATTCTCGGTATCTTCCTTGACGGTGCAAATATTTCTCTCCCAGTTATCCAGGAGCCTATTCTCGATGGCACAGCACAGATTTCTGGAAATTTCACTACAGCGACTGCACAGACACTTGTCCGCAATCTCAACTACGGCGCACTCCCCGTACCGATCCAGCTCCTCTCGACACAGACGATCGGTGCTTCACTTGGCCAGCGCGCACTCGATGGTGGCGTGCGTGCCGGTGTGATTGCATTTATCGTGATCGCGATCTTTCTTGTCGTTTGGTACCGCTTGCCAGGACTCGTTGCTGTGGTATCACTCGGTGCATATACATGTATCGTACTTGCTCTATTTAAATTGATTCCCGTCACGCTCACAGCTGCAGGTATTGCAGGATTTATTCTTTCCGTTGGTATGGCCGTGGATGCAAACATCCTCATTTTCGAGCGTACAAAGGAAGAGCTCCGAAAAGGAACTGGCGTTGCGCTCGCTCTCCACGAAGGATTTGCCCGTGCGTGGCCGTCGATCCGCGACTCAAACACATCGAGCATCATCACTGGTGTCATCCTATATTACTTTGGTAGCACGTCGGTCGTGACAGGGTTTGCGCTCGTGTTTGTCGTCGGTGTCGTCGTCTCTATGTTTACTGCGATCACCGCGTCCCGCATGTTCCTTTTTGCGATCTCGCCCCAGGCAAAAACTGGTGGTAATGGTCGCATCGCCCGCTTCCTCTTTAGTAACGGATTTCACTTTAAGAAATAAATATATGTTTATCGTCACATACCGAAAATTCTTCTACGCATTCTCAACAGGTCTTGTTGTTATTGCGCTTGGCGCAGTAGCTGTTTGGGGACTTACTGTGGGTATCGATTTTAAAGGAGGATCAACACTCGAGGTTCAGTATCCAGCCGCAAGTGTACCGTCACAGGC
>JBAXYC010000105.1:0-2054 GCA_037127615.1 bacterium
TGGCGCGAAGGCCGCTGCGTACGCAATAAACTCAGCGTCAGAAAGTTTGCCAATGTAAATTTTATTCATCCAGGCAAGTTTTTCTTCATTGAAAATAGCGCCACTTTTCTGAATATTTGACAGGTCAAATAGCTCGACAAGCTCTGCTCTAGAAAAAATCTCCCGCTCTGCCCCGGCGATATCTTTTACATTAGGATTCCAGCCAAGAAGGGCCATGTAGTTTACCACTGCATCAGCAAGATAGCCGCGATCACGGTAGTCGGTGATGGGGAGCGCACCCTTGCGCTTTGATAGCTTTGATCGATCCGGCGCAAGGAGGAGTGGAATGTGGGCGTAGAGCGGCAATGGAAGCCCAAGAGCCTCGTAGATGAGGATTTGGCGGGGTGTATTTGAAATATGATCTTCTCCGCGGATAATATGCGTAACACCCATTTCATGATCGTCAACAACAACGACGAGATGAAAAACAGGCTCTTCCATACTGCGGGCAATGATAAAGTCGTGAAGGTCAGTCGTATCAAACTCGATCGGACCACGTATAAGATCATCGAAACGAACTTTTTTATTTGGATTTTTGAAACGAATAACCTCTTCCCTGTCGCCGGGATTTTTTGGTGTCTCCTTGGAAATATATGCGTGGCCCGAGTCGATGAGTTTTTGCAGATATTTTTTATGAATATCAACGCGATCAGACTGGCGACAAAAACCGTCATTTTCGAGGCCAAGCCACGAGAGGCTTTCGATGATATTGTCCTCGTACTCTTTTTTTGAGCGAGCTTTGTCGGTGTCCTCAATACGAAGGAGAAAGGTTGCCTCTGATGCGTGGTGTCGAGCAAAAAGATAGCTAAATAGAGCCGTGCGGTAGTTGCCTGCATGGAGCAGTCCGGTCGGTGACGGAGCGAAGCGGGTAATGGTTTTTGAAGCTGAATTATTCATATTTATATTCTATCATAAATACGAAAACAGCACCCAATTGAGTGCTGTTGTCGTTAGACTCACGCGTAGTAACCTAGATACAAGAGACAGTTACGATTGGAGATACACCGTCATTTGCAGTCACCATTTGCTGTGTTTGACTCGGATATTGTGTTAGAGAATAACTTACACTATATGGTGTACGTGATACTGCTGAGGATACAGTCGCTGTTGCAGATGTGTGCATCTTAAAATACATACTGTATGACCCATCACCACCATTTGGTCCACCTGAAACAGCGTAGTACATACGGCCATTTGCTGAAGACATGTGACAAGCAAGAGTGCCTGCATCAAGAGGTGCATATGTACATGCGCCACTGCTTACGTTTGCTGTAGAGTCGTAATTTGTTGCATGTTGATCCATACATCCTGAGATTGCGTAGCCAAGTGAGAATGTCCATGTGTGAGATCCGCTTTGGTTGTCAGAAAGCCAAACTTTTGTAGTGTAGTTATTTGTTGAAGTAGGCTGCTGATAAAGACAAATTCCATTTGACATTCCTGTAGCGCCATTAGAAGCACCACCATATGAAAGACCTGCAGGACATGGATATACAATATGTGCAGAATTCTCGTTTGAACTAACGCGAGTGATGAGAAGAGCTCTTCCGTCCTTAGGCATACCATTTGCTGGGTCTGCAAATACAGATGAGGTAACATTTCCACCACTATTAGCAATGCGTGTAACACTTGTACCAGTGAGTGTAACCAGGCTTTCCTTGTCTGATGTTAGAGTAACTAGTGCTATTGGTGAAGCGTAATCACATGAAATGTTTCCCATA
This sequence comes from bacterium, assembly GCA_037127615.1. Lineage (GTDB taxonomy): Bacteria > Patescibacteriota > Minisyncoccia > Phycocordibacterales > PALSA-1337 > PALSA-1337. Next base: position 1,758 of record JBAXYC010000105.1, read on the forward strand.
GAATCAAATCCTTGAACAAATTCACCTTCAGGACATGATACATTTATTGGACCGGATGAACTCGCGATTGGTTGCCAGCTTGCAAGACCGTTTGCGTCAGATGTGAGGACATTTCCATCTGCTTGTGTTCCGTCGACAATCTGAATTGGACCGAGCACCTCAAGTCCTGGGCTGTAAACGCCATCATAGTTTATGATCAGTGGGCCATTTTTTGTTTGCTGAGATGATGAGGCATTGAGCGGCGCTGCCACGTTTCCATTTGGTGCTGGTGCTGTAGGCCCAGTCCACGCCGAGATG
>JBAXYC010000106.1:0-2050 GCA_037127615.1 bacterium
GCTTCAGTTCGATCTTCTCGCAGACCTTTACCATAGTAATAGAGTGTTCCAAGAGCGTATAGAGCCTCTGGATAGTCATTATCTGCTGCCTTTCGATAAAAATATATAGCTTTACTAAGATCCTTCGCTCCTCCCGGAACAGTCCCTGCTTCGTAGGCTGACCCGACATTGAACTGAGCCATCACATGGTCGAGTTTTGTTGCCTCAAGTTCATTATCAAAGACCTTTTGGCTAACATCCGGGTGCTTTTTTAGGAGGGAGAGAGCCTTTCTAAATCGCTGAGCAGCCTCCCAATGGTCTTTGGTCACTCCCTCTCCTTTACTGTACGCTTCGCCTAGATTGTATTGAGCTTCCAGGTCACCTTGATCAGCGGCCACCTTCTCGCACCTGAAAGCTCCCACAAATTGCTTAGCACGCCTAAACCACTCGGCTGCTTCCCTTAGGTCCCTGCGTACGCCCATGCCCTGCTCATAGGCTTGGGCGACATGAGTTATGGCAATCTCATTTCCAAGTTTGGCCGCTGCTAATTCGCATCTGAATGCATCCTCAAAATGTTTGGAGTTACGGTACCACTTGCCAGCTTCTTCAAGGTTTTTGCGAGTGCCTTCGCCCTTCTCATAGGCCTGAGCGACTCGGATGATCGCAAGACTATTCCCAAGATTTGCGGTTTCTAGTTCACACCTGAATGCATCATCAAAATGCAAAGTATCCCTGTACCAGTTACCTGCTTCAAATAAATTCCGATGAGTACCCTCGCCCTTCTCATAGGCCTTGGCTATATTATATTTGGCTACAATATTTCCGCCCTTAGCGGCTTCCCAATCACACTTGAATGCATTATCAAACTTTCTGGCTTTTCGATACCAGTATCCAGCTTTGACAAGATTTTCAATGGAACCGGTACTTTTTGAGTACAGGATACCAAGGTTGATTTGCGCATCGGTACTTCCTTGTTCGGCTGCTTTTAACAGTAACTTTTCTCCTTCCAAGGGCAACGAGCTTCCGACTTGCTTGTTCCCTAGGTATAAAATCCCAAGGCTGACCATGGCATCAGAGTCCCCCTTCCCCGCTGCAATTTTGTAATAGCGCTGGGCCTTCGCAAGATCACACTCCACCCCACGGCCTTCCTCGTAGGCTAATCCAAGATTAAAGTTGGCGGCGACATTCCCCTGGGATGCGGCTTTCTCATACCAAAACAGAGCCTTTCGAGAATTCTTGTTTACTCCTTCACCCGTTTCGAAGCAAAAGCCCAATCTTAACTGGGCTTCGGCGTTGCCTTTGTCGGCTGCAATCTGGAATAATTTGAACGCTTGATCATAATTTGGGCGTCCACCTTTTACCGCAGCAAGTGCTTTCCCACGTTGAAGGTCGGCCTCCCCATTATCCTTTGCCGGGCGCCCAACAGAGGCAGTAGAAGGTTCCGGGTGTGTTTTTGCACTAGGTTGGCCCGTGGGGCCGTCGGGGACCGTGATCGATCCAGGCTTGGAAGGAACTCCCTTGTCGGGGTATTGGGTTATGACTAGGCCCTTACCACTTGTGGGCGCGGTTGTCGCCGATGATGGTGGAGATTGGTCCGGGGTTGTTTGGGCACAGAGAAGATGGCAAAGACTTAGGCCTATAATAGGCAGCACTCTCATCTGGGACCCCCTGTGTACTTTACAAGAATCTGTTTGATGGTAATTTAAATATCACTTCAACGGTCTAAACGATGTTTCTCTAGGACATCGTTTTGGCTATTGATACCGGCAAAAGCGTGGAACCAACATAGTTGTTTAGTGCGGGTATACGCATTATTAATGTCAGTTGCGTGCGAGATCATCAGTATCATCCCAATAATTATTTGTAACCATGGTCTTTATCTCGTCAATTGTCTAGGCCGATAACTGGCATGGCACCATCGAAAAATCATTTAATACCGAATAGTCGTTGACGGAAATCTGCGTCGGAATAAATCCCTGCTGGTAGTCAATGCCGTTCGAGTTTTTCAACCTCATCGAAATAAATACTGACCTCCACTGGAAGATCTTTTAAAGTGTCGTAGCCAAAGCGA
>JBAXYC010000107.1:0-2048 GCA_037127615.1 bacterium
GTCCAGCAACGAGCAACCCCTCTGATGCTCCGCCTGCCGTGAGACCAACGATAATCGCAGGTATCGACGACAGTATCGGGCCAAACACCGGTACGAGCTCAAAACACGCTGCGAGGAATGATAGGAGAAGGGCGTGCTGAATACCGAGCACCATGAGACCGAGATACACGAGCATGCCGATGATCACCCCGAGCAGAAGCTGTCCCTGCATCCAGTGACCAATCTTTACCTGTGATCGTTTCCAAAGATCAATAACATACTTATGCTTACGAACCGGCGTCACAATGCGAAGAAAGTTTGCAACCCCGTCTTCCTGTACCGCAAGATAAAATGAGAGCAAAATAATAAGGAGAAAACTGAGTGCCCCACCGAAGAGGTATGCGGCGGTCTTGAAGGCGCCTGCGCTCGTGCCAGCTATCACCTGCTGGAGATTATTCACGACATCCTGAGTCGAAAATGACGTCGATGACAAAAATGTCGTATCACGAAGCGGGTTCCAAATATCACCGATATTAATAGTAGGCGGAATACTACTTATGTACGTAAGTGCCTGATTGACGAGCGTCGGTACAAAAAAAACAAGAAAACCAGCGAGAACAGCGAGCAAGACAAGGTATGTAAATACAACTGCTGCCAGACGGTGAATGCGATATTTTCCAAACCATTTTGTGAGCGGCTCGATGGCAGACGCGATCACGACTGCAGCGAGGATAACGAGCACAATATCACGAATATAGTAAAGAAAAAGAAGCAAAACAATAAAAAGCGTCCCGCGAATGACTGATCCGGTACTGATAGATATACTATAATGCTTCGTTTCCTGGTTCATTCCCACAGTATAGCACTACCTGTTTTATTTGAAAGTCAGAACAGTTTTTAGAGCAGTCTCATCTTTGAAGCGGCCGATCAGGGCAAAGTTGAGGCTTGCATCCTTAAAAATAGTTTGCGCGATTATCTGTATATCCTGTGCAGTTACTTTCTCAACCTCGTCAGCATTTTGCTCCGGCGTCTTTATATCCTTTTTCAATACTTCCTGATACGCACAAAACTGTGCCTGTGCATCAGAGGACTCGAGTGAAAGCATCATGCTGCCGTTCATATAGTCCTTTGCTTTGCGTAACTCCGCTGGTGGCACGAGCTCGGTCGTGAGCTTCTTGAGTTCAACCATGACTGCACTCACGACTTCGAGTACACGAGAGTTGTCGACACCGGCCGAAATAGTAAAAATACCGTGGTCGGTGTACGGATCATTATCGGCACTTACATAGTACGCAACACCCATCTCGTCACGAAGTTTTTGAAATAGCCGCGAGCTCATTCCCCCACCAAGGATAGTACCAAGTACACGCAAAGCTGGGTTATGTGGACTCATTACAGGAAACGAACGTACCCCGAGAATAAAATGAGTCTGATCTGTCTCCTTAAACTGCAAACGCACACCTGGCGCAGACTGCTCTTCAACAATCTTCTTTTTGTCAGCCTTTGGTGTTGTCTCGAGGCCAGCAAATAGCTCCTCAACCTTTTTAATAAGTGACTGTTCATCGTATTTTTCACCAAATGAACCTGCCACGATGACCGTAGTCGCCGAGGCCACATAGTGCGCTGCGCGATAGTCAACAAAATCTTTTCGACTAAAACTTTTCACGGTGGCCTCAGTACCCACCACACTCCACCCCGCTGGCTGATCACCGTACATGAGCTCCATAAAAATATCACCGATGTGACGCTGCGGCATATCCTGATACATACGAAGCTCCTCGACGATAACACCCTTTTCTTTCTGCATTTCGGCTTCATCAAAAAGTGGGTTCAAGTACATATCACTCACAATATCGAGCGCTGTATCGAGATGTTTTGGATCAACTTTCGCATAGTAGCCTGTGTATTCCTGACCGGTAAATGCATTGTAGTGGGAACCGATCGAGTCAAGCTCGCGAGAAATATCGATAGCCTTTGGGCGGCGTGGTGTTCCCTTAAACACCATATGCTCTAGGAAATGCGAGATGCCATTGTTCGTCTTTAAAGACGAACAATGGCATCTCGCATTT
>JBAXYC010000108.1:0-2045 GCA_037127615.1 bacterium
CGACGATGACCAAAATGAACGCGACCCAGTCGAGCCAATTCATTTTTTTCATAGTTTCTACCTCGTTTTTAACGATCGACCCCTATTAATATTATGCCGATTCTTGAAGAAATTCAAGATTTTAGTACACGTAACCGCGAATTGCGGCAGTTGACACTCGTCGCTCGGTAATTTTACCTCGCACATAGTTTGCCTCATGAACGATTATGTAGCCATCGCCGACGCCCACGACAACCGATGCGTGTCCGAAAAACTTATCCAGCGCAATACCGCCAACTCGAGGGTCTGATTGAGTAGCGGCAACGTCACCGGCATAACCATGAATCGGAATTCCAGTCTGTGCTCTTGCCCATGGCAAGCACTGTTCATATGAGACGCCAATAACTGTGATATCGGAGCTGTATGTTCCTGCTCGAACTGTAGTTGTGCCAGTTGTTGTCCTAGCCGAGGCAACTTTTTTCGCCGCCGCCGCTTTCTTGGCCGCAGCCGCCGCTGCTGCAGCTGCCGCTTTGGCATCAGCCTCTGCTTTATTTAATGCCACCAACCAAGTATCCGAAGTGTCGGTATCGGAAGATGGGATATTTAATACGGTTCCCGGCTTAACTCTTTTTAAATCTGTCGGCTGCAGATCATTGGCCGCTAAGATTGTCCCAACGTGAAGGTTAAATCTATCAGCAATCTGTGTAATTGTTTCTCCTTGCTTCAACTCATATGTCGGGGCCTGACGTTCTGGGCCTGCGTTATTTCCTGCATTTAAAGCTAGCTGCTGCTGCAAGGTGTATGAGTTATCTGTCTCGGTCATTCGATTTAAAACGACAGTGTCCGGATCCGCATAAAGCTCGGCTGGAAGATATTGATTAATATTCATTGCTATCTGACCTTCTTTGATCGGATCAATACTTTGCGAGAGGGCCTTTAGTTCGGCTTGCTGCTGTTGTCCCATAGCTGCTTCTGAAATCCATGGTAAAAAGACTATGAACATAAGTAGCATGGTTTGATATAAAAAAGAGCGGTTTATTCCGCTTTTTTTTGCAAAATTAAATGACCATTTTTCAAACAAAAAGATATATTTTGCAGTAATTTCTCTAGCTTGATCTATCGCTGCGACAGTATTGTCGAGGATGTTTCCGAGAACGACCAGTGTGTTTTTAGAGTCAAACTGTTTAAACCCGTGCGGGACGGGTTTGGTACTAATTTGTAAATTCTTATTGTAACCCCTAGCCCGATCAGCTCTCTGATTGGGTGAGGGCGGCTCGTTTGAGTCAGTAGTCATGATAAGCTGGTAATGATTGTATCTGAGACGGTCAAATTGTCAAGCCATAAGGAGTGAAAAATCAAACTCTCAGCAAAATCTAAGCATTTATGGTATAAGATAGTGACATGAGAATTCTAGTTGTTGAAGACGACAGGAAGATCGCGAATGCGATAAAAAAAGGACTCGAGCAAGAGTCATATGCTGTCGATGTTAGTTTTGATGGGATGGATGGGATGGGCTCTGCCCTCGCTTTTGATTATGACATGGTCATTTTGGACAGAATGCTTCCCGAGGTTGATGGAATTAAGATTTGCGAAGCATTAAGAAAAAATAAATATAAAAATCCTATTCTAATGTTGACAGCCAAGGACAAAATCAAAGATAGAGTAGAAGGGCTCGATGCTGGAGCAGATGACTATCTGACCAAGCCATTTGCTTTCGAAGAGCTATTAGCAAGAGTTAGAGCTTTACTTCGAAGGCCTCATCAAATCCAAGAGGACATTTTGCGTCTGGGGGATTTAAGCTTGAATCGTCAGACATTTGAAGTGGAAAGAACAGACAAAAAAATCAGTCTTTCAAGCAAAGAGTTCGCGTTACTTGAATATCTAATGCGAAATCCAAATAGAATTTTAACTAAAGATAATATTATAGCGCACGTCTGGGATTATGACGCTGACGTTTTGCCAAACACTGTTGAAGTTTATATCGGGTATCTTCGCAATAAAATTGATAAACCATTTCCAAAAAGTAAGCCATTAATTAGCACTGCACGTGGGTTTGGGTATAGAAT
>JBAXYC010000109.1:0-2037 GCA_037127615.1 bacterium
GCAGAGCTGGTATGGGTTTGTTTCAAACTGCGTCGCGGCAGGGCTGTATGGTGTTGAAAATTTATCTGGAATTCCTGGCACTGTGGGTGCGGCGCCTGTGCAAAATATTGGTGCGTACGGCGATGAGGTGAAAAATTCTATTCAATCAGTTCGCGCTTTCGATACTCAGACAAATGCTTTTACTGAATTTACCGCGCAGGAGTGTCAGTTTGAATATCGCGATAGTATTTTTAAAAAGCAGGCTGGACGACACATCGTGACGTCAGTTGTGTTTGCATTAAAAAAAGAAGGGTCAGTCAATACGGAGTATAAAGATCTCAAAGATTTTTTTCTTGAAAGTCCGCTATCGGATGCGTCACCTACCGCTGCATTATCTGCGGTGAGAAAAGCCGTACTTATCATACGTGCGCGAAAATTGCCGGATGTACTTGTGCCAGGGACTGTCGGTACTGCAGGTTCATTTTTCAAGAACCCAATTATTCCGACCGAACAATATATTGAACTAAAAAAGAAATATCCTGAGCTACCGTCATATCCGGCGGCGTCGCCAGCTGGTGTGGATGCCGATGTGGGAGCTGGTGGCGCTCGTTTGTTTGTAAAAATTCCGCTTGGGTGGGTGCTCGAGCATGTGTGTGCTTACAAGGGTGTTGCAAAAGGGAATGTGGGAACATATAAAAATCAAGCGCTCGTTTTAATTAATAACGGCAACGCGACGGCACAGGAAGTGAAGGCCTTTGCTGAGGAGATAGCCGCGACCGTCAAAGAGAAAACAGGTATTGTGATTGAACCTGAGGTGCAGTATATTTAGTGAGGTCCATTAACCAAAGGAAATTGATATGAAGACTCCGACCGTCTCGAAAGTCCAAAAAGACAAGTTCTCGATCCCCGCACTCCTCGCGTTCATGAAAACAGCAAAGATTCATCGTGCTGACGACAGTGCCCAACCGCTAAGCAAGACTCGCGCCGCGAAAAGTGCGCCGATGCCCGGTTGATTGATTGAGGTTTGTTTTGCGCCGCTGCCAGAAGACAGCGGCGCATTTTATTTCATTTTGCTCATTTTTCATGCTAAACTCTTGTTTATGGCATTTTCCATCAAAACTCTGTTCAACAATCCCCATAAGAAGGCCTTGAAATATGAGCCAATTGTCAAAGCGGTCAATGCATTTGAACCGGCAATTTCGGCGTTGTCAGATGCGGATTTGAAGGCAAAAACAGTCGAATTTAAGAAAAAACTCGTCAATGAAGACGGATCCGCAAAAAGCTATGAGGAGCAGGAAGCAATCCTCAAGCAGATCATGCCGGAGGCGTTTGCTGTTGTTCGCGAAGCTTCTCGTCGTACGCTCAAGCAGCGACATTTTGACGTACAGCTTATCGGAGGGGCAATCCTCCACAACAACAGTATCGCTGAGATGCGCACCGGCGAAGGAAAGACACTTGTGGCAACATTGCCTGCATATTTGAATGCACTCTCTGGTCGTGGCGTACATGTCGTGACCGTAAACGACTATCTCTCTCGCCGTGACTCAGTCTGGATGGGACAGATTTATGCATTTCTTGGGCTTTCCGTTGGTGTGATCAACCATGAGGCATCGTATCTCTATGATTCGACGCACGAGACACCGACTGACCCTCTTGAGAAGGAGGTTGATGAAAAAGGGGGTTTTAAGGTCGTCTACGAATTCCTCCGCCCAGTCAGCCGCAAAGATGCGTATGATGCGGATATCACCTATGGAACAAATAACGAATTTGGTTTCGATTATTTGCGCGACAATCTTGAGTACGATCCATCAAAAATGCGTCAGCGCGAGTTTAACTACGCGATTGTCGACGAGGTGGACTCGATTTTGATTGACGAGGCGCGCACCCCGCTTATTATCTCTGCACCTACAGTTGAGTCTGAGAATTTATATGAGACATTTGCTTCGATGGTAAAAAGTTTTGAAGTAGACAAGGATTTTTCTGTTGATGAAAAGCGAAAAAGTATTTCGATGTTGCCGGCTGGTATTGAGCAGGCCGAGAAAGCGCTCGGTGTCGATA
>JBAXYC010000110.1:0-2024 GCA_037127615.1 bacterium
CTGAATAACCACATTACTTTGCCCGACGAGACCACCAGCAGTTGAGACACCACCGGCTCCACCCGTACCTCCTGTAGCACCGACTCCACCAATAGCATTTGTTCCACCCGTACCTCCAGCTCCACCGACACCAGCATCACCACCAGTACCTCCTACCACAGTGATAGCACCAAGAGTAAATGGAGTACCAGGTATATCTGAAATAATTGACACAGTGTTACCCGAAACAGAGGCAGTAACATTTGCAGCTTGAGCAGAAGCATTAATAGCATCTCTTAAACCAATAAGTACATTTGCAAGAAGAGTATCAGTAGCGGTGTAACTTATTACAGTACCATTGATAGTGACAGTAAATACATCACCGACTGATATATATGTAGGGGGAATAGCATTTGAGACTTGAGCAACAGCCGGAACAGCTACCACATTGAGAACTTCAGGGAAGGTTCTTCCCAGATCTGTACTCAGAGAAAGTGAGAAAGAAGTTCCTGCAGTTTTAGACGTTACCGTGATACCTGTGCCTGTTCTTGGAGCAGCTATCACATTTGCAGACTGAAGGGAGGAGTTAATTGCAGCGATGAGGCCAGCTTGAATCTCCGGTCCAGTAGCAGTACTATCCGATGTATAAGAAATAACAGTGCCATTTATAGTAACTGTATACGTGTTTGTGTTCAGGATATTAAGAAGAGCAATGGTATTTACTTGGGCAACACTTTGGATAGCAGAAGCATTTGGTGTGATAGTCGTAGTAGCGATAGCATAGGAATTTGAGGTGACCGTTGCGGCAGTGATAGCATAGGAAGTACTGACGGTTCAGAGAACACCGATACCGAGTAATCCTCCACCAAAAGCAGCTCATCCGGATCCACCAGCACCTCCTGCTCATCCGGCTCCACCAGGAGTACTTGCAGCTCCAGTTCATCCGGCTCCACCAGCACCTCCAGTTCCACCTTTCCCACCATTTGATGCGACACTACCAGCAAAATACGAAGTCGTAACTTCTCCACTATTATGATATCCTATAAGACCTCAGACATAGGCAATACCACCAGCAGCTCCGGCACTTCCAGCAATACCTGCAAGACTGGTACTACCGACACCACCAGTAGCACCATTTCCACCAGCTCATGATGTGCCAGTCACATTGCCTTCTGCATAATCACGTAAAACGATTGATCCTGTATTGTAACCAATCACACCACCGGCATAAATAATAGCTCCAGTAGCAGCTGTACCGGCAGCTCCTGCGAGTCCTCCAGTTCCTCCTGCTCCACCGGCTCCTGCTGATCAACCAGCACCTGCGGTACCAATGACGGTACTAAAAACAGCATAACTATCAATAATAGAAAGTATATTATTTCCAGCGATACCTCCGATATAGAGAACACCTGCAGCTCATCCATTTCATCCGGCGATACCAGCTAATCCAACCTGCCCACCAACTCCAGTTCCACCATTTCCTCCAGCTCATCCAGTACCAGAGACAGCGTTTCTTGCTGAGGAACCTTGGATACTTCCACTATTTGAACCGACCAATCCTCAAACATAGGTAGGGAGAGAGTTGGCAGAACCTCCTGCTCCTGATGCACCCCCGGCTCCACTCGTACCTGATGACCCCTTCAGGCCTCCGATACCTCCCGTTCCACCATCGCCTGCAGCACCACCACTAACAGTAACAAGACCTGTGGTAGAATATGAGGAGATAACAGTTCCGAGGTTATTCCCGACCAATCCTCCAGCGATTGATCCTCCTCCAATACCCCCAGCTCCTCCCACACCTCCAGTCCCACCAGTATGCGCTGTTCATAGAGCAGCACTTCCTCCCGCACCTCCATTGAGACCATTTTTTCCCGCAGTACCAATTGCTGTGACAATTCATGTCGCATAATTTGCATGTATGATACCATTTACCACTCCTGCAGCACTATTTTGAGCTATTAAACCACCAGCATAGGCATCTCCGCCTCTTCCACCGACACCACCAGCTCCACCAGTAGCAGCAGTACCAGTAGTCGCACCAGCAC
>JBAXYC010000111.1:0-1966 GCA_037127615.1 bacterium
GACAAACTCTGATTCGGCGAGAAAATAATGCACCTGTTTACGGATTTTTCCTTTCTCTGGATCGCTTGCAATGTATTCGTTGTTACCGAGGTCGGCGATGATACTGACATCAAGACCAATTTCCTCTTTTACCTTTGCGATGGTACCCACTTTTACATCGGTGATTTCCTCAGGGATTTTTCCTTTTGAAAGTGTCCAATGTCCAAAAATATCATGAACAAAAGCAAGATAAATCTCACCGGTTGGATCAGAAGCATCCTTCCCTTTGCCTTTTTTAGTATCGCGAGCATAGACGACGGCCCCACCAAGTCGCTGAATGAGCATTTCCTCATACGGCACGTCGGCGATTTTTGTGCGCTTTTTTTTTGGTTCTGCGTCCTTTCCTGGTTCACCAAGCTCCTTGTAGACTGAGCCGAGCACACCGTTCACAAACTTGCCGCTATTGTCGCCTCCAAATGTCTTTGCAAGCTCAATAGCCTCATTTATAGCCACCTTTGCTGGTACCTCAGTACGATCAGCAAAAATGAGCTCATAGAGACCAAGTCTAAGGATATTTCGGTCTACTACGGAGATTTTATCAATTGGCCAATCTGGAGCAGCTTTTTCGATAATCAAATCCACCTCACCACGCTTCGAGAGGATATTTTTCATAAGTTCCTCGATAAACGAAACATCGCCCATTCCTGGCGCGAATTCCTTTGCGTTTCGTTCCACAATAGCTTTTACCTCGCTGTCTTTGCAGCCGCGAAAATCCCATTCAAAGAGTGATTGGATGACTACTGAACGTGATAGGTGTCGATTTGCCATTGTTTTTGTTGAAGAACTCCTCTACTGAACCTTACCTTTATGCTTTCTTTTCTGCTTTTACGACATCGAGGATCTTTCGACCGCGATACATGCCAGTAGCTAGGTCAGCACGGTGGCGCTGATGAACAGATCCTGTTTTTGTGTCAGTAGTAATACGAGCCGCATCAAGACCGTGATGTGATCGTCTATTATCTCGGTGTGCCCGAGTTGCTCTCATTCGATTAACCATAGTGGGTATATAGTAGCCTATCTAGTGCTTTTTGGCAAGGTTTTGTAGACGACCAGTCTGTGATTTGGGAAAAAATCTGGCATATCGACAATGCTGGACGATTTGAAAACTGAAATTTCCTCGTGCTCATCACCTACTTTTTTGAGGCCTTTTAACGTAGCCAAATCGAGTCGAAAAATAGTCAATGTATGATTTCCTTTATCCTGCTGATCAAGAAGCTGTAAATCGTCTTGATCAATCTCGAGCCCGAGCTCTTCATCTATCTCACGCACAGCACATTCTTCCGGAGTTTCCGCACCCTCGCTTCTACCTCCAGGTAGTTTCCAATATCGAGGAACAGGTTTCTTTGGGTCACGCACAAGAGGCGTTCCTTCCGGTGAAATGATGAGCACAGCGACGGCATGTAATGAATCATTCATGATAAATGAAAATTATTTTTTTATACTAGTACAAAAACTACGTCGGTGCAATGGTGATAGCCCATGTTTTTTAATGGCGGCGTAGTGTGCTTTTGTGCCATACCCCTTGTGAATTTCAAAACCATAGGCTGGATATTTTTTGGCAACGGCGATCATGCGGCGGTCACGAAGAACTTTTGCACAAATTGACGCAAGCGCAATAGTTTGCTCCTTTGTATCGCCTCTGATAATCGTTTTTTGTTTTGTAAAATGGGCAGGTGCCTTGAGACCACCGTCGAGGAGGACATCGACTACAGTTGGATTGATATCGTGAGTTTCGTTTGTTGCAATTATTTTTTCAATAGAAATCGAGAGGGCGTTTTTAATAGCAAATGAAAGACCTTTTTTGTCGATGACTTTTTCGCTCTGAAAGGTGACGGCAAAATCTATAATACCGATTTTCTTCGCTTTCTGTATTTTTATAAAATAATAGATATTTTTTCCTGGGACAGGAAAAAATTAAGTATAAAGG
>JBAXYC010000112.1:0-1953 GCA_037127615.1 bacterium
TGCTGGGTATTTTAAATATCTGTATTTGGGAGAGACGAGAAAGCCGGAGCGATGCCGAGTCAGCAGACGAGGCCGCGAGGCGGGGTCGCGGAAATTTCCGAGCGACGGTGAGGAAATTATCCGTGACCGAGTCTCTCCTTCGGCACAAGATTTAAAATACCCGGCTTTTGCTGGGTATTTTAAATATCTGTATTTGGGAGAGACGAGAAAGCCGGAGCGATGCGGAGTTTCTTTGCTAGAGGAAAAAGCTCGAGGGATAGGAGTAAAAAATCATTACTTTACAAAAATACCCCGCGGGTATAGATTTGTGGCAGGTCCGTAACAACCATTCACAATTCAACCAAAGGTAAATATTATGTTCGTCTCCAACACATGCAAACCGACGCACTACGGCGCATACAAATCAACAACGAAAGGAAAGACCTTCGTATGCTGTGAATTCAGTAACTCTCAAGACGGTGCGCCCGGCCTCACAAACCTCCAAATCAAGGGAAGGATGCCGGATAACAATTTCATTTACAATGCAAAAACTCCGTATTTATGCATTGTAACCAAGGGGTCGGGAGATATCCTCTACTTCTACGACAACAAAGTGGAGTCTTACCACATCGAGCAAGGAAACAACATCTACATCCCACCAAATACAGTTTATGCATTCAAGGGTGAAGACCTCGAGTTGTCTCTAGTCGGGACACCTCAATGGACACTCGCAACTAGCCGGGTCGTCGAAATCGACTAACCTGCTGATAAGCTAGAGTGCCGCAATTTTAAAAAGTTGCGGCATTTTTATTTTAAAAATTATAAAAGAAAACGCCGGTAAAATTCCGGCGTTGGCGGGTTGCTCTGAGAAGCAAGGGCAGAATTGGGTCTACGGGCCCCCACAGTTCCTTCTCCTTTATGTCATTGCCAATCATCGCAATAACAATTTCTAATTCTTCACCTCAAGCTGCATGCTTCGCACAGTGTCTCGGCAGTGTCGCGACTGAAGCTGCAGCTCTTTTATCAGAGCAAACCCTTCACTATTTTAGCAAAATTAGTAGTGTCTGCAAAAAAAGTTATAAACAGGTTGACCCTTGGCCAATTACTCACTAGAAAATTATAAAAGAAAACAGCGCGCCCGAAGGTGCGCTGTAAAATAAAGGTCGCTCTGAGAGACAAGGATCAAGTAGGTGGTGACGCCTTCTCTTAGCCTTTCCTATCGTAATGCAAATCCCGACAGGCGGTAGTAACTTTATCTCAGGACCCGTCGAGGAATATCAAGGACAGTCTGTAGAGGTAGAAACCTCGGGCCGTAAACGGCAACTGTGTTGTCTTGATTTTGTGACTTGCACAACCACGACGGCGGTTAAATATCCCAATTAGCCTTTTTTCAGAGCTGACCCTATGCTATGCTAACAAAACACCATGACATCGTCAACGAAAAAAACGGAAAAAACAATAGAGAAAATTCCCCTTCTCGTCATCGTCGGACCAACTGCATCTGGAAAGAGTGGACTCGCTGTGCAACTTGCAAAAAATGCAGCTGGTGAGGTGACTGGGGAGATAATTTCCGCCGATTCGCGCCAAGTATATGTAGGATTAGATATTGGTACTGGAAAAATCACCCGCGAAGAAATGGAAGGTGTACCGCACCACCTGCTCGATATAGCAGATCCACACGAGCGCTTCACGACGATGGATTGGAAAAAGCTAGCGGAAGTGGCGATCGCTGATATTCATGCCCGAGGTAAACTACCGATCATATGTGGCGGTACCGGCTTTTATATTTCAACACTCATCGATGATCTTGGCTTCCCTGACGTCGAAGCAGATCCAGTTGAGCAAGCACGACTCGAAGCGCAGACTCCTGAAATGCTTTTTGAGGAATTAAAAAAACATCAAGAACTTTCACGCGCGGGGGCCGAGCAAAAGTTCAAGGGCGGCCTCGGCGGACACACGGACCAGCATGTCCGA
>JBAXYC010000113.1:0-1895 GCA_037127615.1 bacterium
GTCCTCGTCGAGAATTTTGAAAGCGCTCGCCGCGACGACGAAGATGCGGAACGGCTGGGCGATCTGGGGGGCGGCAATGGCCACGCCGTCGTCTTGAGAGGCGAGCGCGCTCTTCATGTCCGCAATAATTTTCTTAAACTTTGCGGACGTGATCTCTTTGAGCGGTACCGACTGGGCAAGCTCACGCAATACAGGCTCACCATTTTGGATGATGGGCACGGGGCTTTTCTGTGCTTTGGTTTGAATTGTTGGTTTTGAAGGCATTGGGTTCACTATATTATAGAAGGCTGTCCGGATCAATGTTGACGGTCACATATGGTGGTAATGCGCGTATCTTTGCAGCGAGATCAGTATCTGGCCATTTGTCACGGGGAAGGCGAATCAGACCATGTAAAACGTAGTTGCCGCGAACCGTATGCGTGAATGCTGGAAAAATATCGACAACATGTGGCTCAAAACTTTTTTGAATACCTGCCATCTCGAGTGAAATTTCGTCCTTTTTCCCTTCGATGGTTATCTTGATCAGTGTCGTAAATGGCGGATAGTTCCATTTCTTTCGCTCCTCGATTTCAGTACGATGAAAATCACTGAGGTTGCCCTTGAGTGCATATTCAAATATTTTTTCATCTGCTTTGCGCGTCTGGACGATCATCGTGCGTTCACTCATCGCACGGATCTTCAAAAGTGTATGCACAATTTTTTCATTAATACGAAAATCGGGGATCGACAACAACGAATCCAGTGAAATCACCACAGCGTTATCGATTTTTCCAGTAAGGTAGGAAAGCATCATTTCGGTGCCGAGCAAAATACTACCGGGGTGATTTTTAAACTGCGCAATTGCTGTCCGCGCTTGTGTAACTGTCTTTACGGTATCACTATCGATCTGTGTAAGTGTTACGGAGGGGAATTTGTCGCGAATTTTCTGGGCAACGAGATCAATACCGATCCCCATCGTGGCAAGCTTCCAACTCTGACACACTTTACAGTACTCCTCGCTCGAGCGACGCTCACCACAGCGGTGACACATGAAGAAACTTTTTTGCCCCGACTGCTCATGAAGGACAACCGGCGACGAGCACTGGTTGCAGGTGACGATCGTCTGGCAATCTGCGCAGATCACCGACGGGGCGGCACCGCGACGCTGCGCATAGATCACCATACGTTCACTAGCCTCCTTGTTTGCCACGATGAGTCGCTCGACCTCATCACTCAAAATACGAAATTGTCCGGAACCACTCTTATACTGCTTCATATCCACGAGATGATCCTTTGCAAGAGAAATCGAACGGAATTTAAATGGGGCCGACGCCTCAACCTCACCCTCTGACTCGCGCCACAGCGTTTCGGTCGTGAGCAGCGTATCGCCCATGGTCAATGGAATTGATTTTTTTTCTGCATATATTTCAGCAACTCGTCGAATATCGATAAATGGACGACGGAGTGATTTCCAACCGCGGCTGCTTTCTTTTTCTAAAATGATTGCACCGAGATCGTGACGAGGGATCGATAAGAACCCACCGGTCGCAATGATTACGATCGGGTGTGGTTGTGTCATGATCGCATTCCAGACCTCGATTATTTTTTTCTGGGGAAGGGAACCGTGGAGCAAAAATGCATATTCGCCAATACCCTTTTCGAGGAGCTCATACGCTCGCATCGCATCCTCAATTGTCGGCAGACACACAAACACTGATGATTTTTTGGCAAATTCCTGACGAATGAGCGCGCGGTAGCTGACATACCGCTCGTCGTCATCGCCCTGCATGACATGCGTTTCGTGAATAATTTTTGGGGGTGTTGCCGATACAACCGCTTCAAGCATACCTGCCTTTTTAAAAATAATATCTGGGACAATTGCGGCAAGGACGCCGCCGACGCTTGTCGCATAATAG
>JBAXYC010000114.1:0-1880 GCA_037127615.1 bacterium
CTCAAAAACGAGTCCGGCGTCCATCGCCTCGTCCGCATTTCACCTTTCAATGCAAAGCAGCTTCGTCACACGTCCTTTTCGATGGTCGAAGTTATTCCAAAATTTGAAAAAACTCCTGGCGGTAGTGATGGCTCGGGTATTGAGATTCCGGATAAGGATCTTGAGATCTCTATCGCAAAATCCGGCGGTCCTGGTGGCCAAAACGTGAACAAGCGCGAGACGGCCGTCCGCATCCTCCATGTCCCGACAAAACTTTCCGTGCATGTCACCTCCGAGCGTTCGCAGGCACAAAACAAAGAGAAGGCGATGGATATCCTCCGCGGTAAACTTTTCAAACTCCGCGAAGACGAGCGCATTGCGCGCGAAAAAGGCATGTATGTCAGCAAGACGACTTCTATCGAATGGGGGAACCAGATCCGCTCGTATGTCCTTCATCCCTACAAAATGGTCAAAGACCATCGCACTGACGTCGAGACTTCGCAGGTGGATAATGTACTCAACGGCGATCTCGATATGTTTATCGAAGCGGAGAAGGGGCTCTAGGCTAAGCCAGTTTTGTGCACTTTTAATAATATTGACATTCTACTAATATAGTAGTATAATACGCGCCAGAGATTCGTAATGTCTTCGAATCGAACTTGGTACGTGTTCTGGATCCGAGAGTATCGCATCCAGGATGGGACGAGAGTCCTTATCATGAAAAATAAGACAACTGAAAGTAAATTGACAGATGAATACAAATAAAGAAATGATCCGTAAGTTTCTCGGAGCTAAAAAATTTGCAACCGAGATTAGTAAAACTAACGGATTCCGTTGGCTCGACATGGTGTATCGCGACGAGAGGGGCGAACACAAAAGCCCGCTTTTGCAATACGAATATGTTGCGAAAAGACTGGCCCAGTTCCACACCGTTAGGGCCGTCGTCACTGCACTTGCCATAATCGGGGCAGTTACCATTGTTTGGCAACAGACCCTGTCTCTGATTAGTTTAGAGGAGGGTTCTCAGTTTGCCACCAAGCATGGTTTTTGGTTCGAACTGATTGCGTTGGTGGTGCTTGGTTTTAACTTTGTTTACTGGAACATTGCCTACAAGTTTATCGCCAACTGGGAAGAGTTCATGAATGACTGGGTTAGCCTGCATTGGCAGACAGCTGATTGCCAAGATCAGCTTCGTTTTTATGTAGAAAAAAAATCCTCAAATATGCTATAATTGTTCTCGTGATCTACTACGACAAAGTCAGTAAAGTCTATCCCGACAAGTCTGTGGCGCTCGACAACGTCAGTTTTTCTATTGAGGCAAAGGAGTTTGTGTCGATTGTCGGACACTCGGGTGCGGGCAAGACGACTATACTCAAAATGCTCATTGCTGAGGACTATCCGACCCAGGGCGCAGTCTTTTTTGAGTCGACGGATGTGCAGCGTATGAAACGCAAAGATATGAGCAAGCTCCGCCGCCGTATCGGGACCATTTTCCAGGATTTTCGACTTATTCCAAACAAAACTGTGTATGAAAATATCGCATTCGCGATGGAAGCGAGCGGACGAAAGGAAGGCGAGATTATCTCCGATGTGCCACACGTACTCGAGCTTGTCGACCTTGGTCACAAGATATGGAATTTTCCACACGAGCTGTCGGGTGGAGAAAAGCAGCGCGTGGCTATTGCTCGTGCGATCGTGAACCAGCCGGATATTATCATCGCCGACGAGCCGACAGGGAACCTCGACCCGATCAACACGTTTGAGATTGTAAAGATTTTGAAGAAGATCAACGAGCTCGGCACGACCGTCATCCTCACGACTCACAACAAAGGCGTTGTTGAGCATGTCGGTGGCCGCGTCATCACCATGGAAAAGGGCAAGATCATCCGTGACGACAAGAC
>JBAXYC010000115.1:0-1864 GCA_037127615.1 bacterium
GTGAAGCTCACGATCTTTATGGCAAAAGATGAGATATCGGTTATGAGGCTAGTGGGGGCATCAAGCAGATTTGTCAGGGGCCCATTTATGGTAGGGGCAATATTATGTGGATTCATTTCCGCAATGTTTATCCTTGTTTTGTTTGGTGTGGTAACTTATTGGATAAATCACTCTTATGCAGATTATTTTGCCGGTTTCAATACTTTTAGATATTATTTGGAAAATCTTTGGTGGATATTCCTTACTATTACAGGTCTTGGAATAATACTCGGAGCGGTGGCGAGCTATTTGGCAGTGAGGAAGTATTTGAGAGAATAATGTAGATAAAAAAACACCCAGCGACAAGTGTCGCTGGGTAATTGCGTTGCATCATGCGCCACGGAGTTTACCTGCTGCGATCCCATTCCACATATCTAGGGCAGATGCCCCGGTAAGGAAATTGAGATCAAACATCTCTGCCTTCAAGCGATACTTCTCGAGAAGCATTTGAGCCGGCGACATCTTGTTGGGGATCCAGCCAGGGGTATCCGTGTCCCAACACTCAATGCATTCCGGCCTTTTTTCAGCGTAAACTCTGAGGCAGTTTTGCACCAAAGGGTGCATTTTCCACAAAATGATATTTTCCGCGTTCAGCATCATTTTTTCCAGCTGTTCCGGGGTCAAAACTCCCGGATTGCAAGCACAGATTCCTTTACCACACATGGTCGCCACCTTTCTTTTTGTAGATACTATCCTGGGTTGGATGTTACACTTAACATTAATTTTTGTCAATATGTCAATAATATACATAGAACATCAATAAATTAATGATTATTTGGACTCATACATAATCCCGATAATAGGCTTTATATTAGCTGTATATTCTACTATTGACAAACAGACTGAAATTTGGTATACTTCTATATGAATCAGGTGCTGTTAAACAGCTCAAACATGCCTGAAAATGACCGAAAACCGATACCTTGAAAGGGGTCCTGAATGAAAGAGTTCTTCACATATGTTGGCGCATTTATTGCCCTGGCGAATCTCCTGTGGTTCGCACGTGGCATGTGGATAGGCAAGATTCCAGCCTCGACGGCCGCCTCGTTTCTTATGTGGACCATTCTGGATGCGATCATCCTTGGTTCCACGTATATGGCGGGCAAGTCGATTTGGCTGGCACTTGGCTACACTGTCGGCGCCTTTGCGGTGACGACAGCAGCGATTGTGCGTGGTAAGTGGCTGTGGTCGTACAAAGAAACAATTTGTGCGATATCAGCAGCGATTGCCATGTACATTTCGTTCAAGTGGGGCGCTCGTTGCGGAGTATTCGCGAGCGTTATCGCGATGAACGTTGCTGGGCTACCGATGATGGTTGACCAGTGGCACAATCCGATCCGCGAGTCTGCTCCGGTCTGGGTGATTACGGTTCTTGCTTGTATTTTCACCCTTCTCGGTAGTGAGATTTCGTGGACGTCGATGATTCTCGCGGGTGCGGGCGTCGTCTACAACGGTTCTATGGCAGCAATTGTGCTGCTCAAGGAACCTCGGGTACAGGAACCCGAAATCATCGTGTAAAAAGCGATGACAAAGGCGCGGAACTTCGTTCCGCGCCTTTTTTAATTATAGTTTTTAGGTTGAAAAAAACTAATTTTCTGGTATTATCACGAAGTATTGCGAGATCGTCTAATGGTAGGACATATGCCTCTGGAGCATAGAATCTTGGTTCGAGTCCAAGTCTCGCAGCAAAGCAATTTTAAATAGAAAAGCGGAGCTTCCCTCAGATTATGCTTTGCTGCGGGGAGTAGGCAAACTGCTTTGCCTACGGCTTGGACGAGAACGGCGGAACTATGTTTTTTCAGCAGAAAAAAAGAGTGAGCTGGTG
>JBAXYC010000116.1:0-1742 GCA_037127615.1 bacterium
GCCGTCGAGCACACAGTAGCCGCATCGAAGAAAGCGATATTATTTTTCTGACAATACTCTGCATAAATTACTGCGAACTTTTTACTTCGCGCTTCAGCATCTGGACCAAATATATTTTTCATCCTCGCATCTTTGTCAGCTTCGGCTCCACGAATAGATGGTGGTGACACTATCAATAATTTTGGTACTGCGATCCCACCAAAAAACGCGCAAGCAGCTTTCATTTTTTCTCGATATGCATCGAGGGCGAGCGTGATCTCATCGACAGATTTTTCTGTAGATTTATTACAATCATTCGTACCAAGCATAATGACCACTATATCAAGCGGAAGATGGCTGCTCATAATCGGACCAAACTGTACGAGTCCATCTCGCTCTGCGAAAAATGGGTTTTCTCCGCATAGGTTTCGCGCACGGAGGCCTTCCTCAATGATTTTGAAATCTACTCCAAGAATTTTTTGTGTGACTCCAGTAAATCTCACATCTGTATCAAACCGCTCCGGCACTGTTGGCTTTTTACCAAATACGAGCGAGTCACCATAAAAAAGAATTTGTTTTGGTTTCATATTACTCTATAGTATACACATCAATCGGGATCTCTTCATATGGATGCACGCGCTTCACGGCGGCGATGACTGCGTCGACGACGTTCGCGGCGCAAGTCACCTCAATGCGCTCCTCCTCGACGGATTCGACGGTCCCGACGGTGCCGATGTGTGGATGCGCGCCGACCTCGGGCTTGAAGCGCCCGATCCCCTTCGTTGAGAACGTGCAATGCGTGTAGCTGCCGAGCTTCCCGCCGCCAGCCTCGGCAATAGCGTCACGAACTTTGTCGGCATGGGTAGTGGGAACGTAGGTGATGAGTTTTTTCATGAATTTCTTATTTGCTGCGGGCCAGGGAATCGAACCCCAATACTATCCTTCAAAGGGATATGTCCTACCGTTAGACGAGCCCGCAATTTTCTACAATTCCTTGAGTCCAGCCAGTAATTCTTCGATTTAAATCTGAACTTTCCCTTATGTTAACGCGTAAAAGACCATTATACAAGTTACCTGTATTTTTCCGGCGCGTATTTATTTTATTCTTTTTGAAGTAAACTTTTTGAAAAAATCTAAGCGGCAATCCTAAAAAATTACTCCAATACTTTTGCACCGTCAAAACTCTATCTGCATGAGATTCGTGAATATAAAGACTTATAATTAAATTCTCATCCTTTAGGCCAATACACGCCTTTAACCACTTTATAAAAACCGCAACCATTCTTGCATCAGAATTCGAAAAACTAACCCCCGTACCGGGTCTATATTCTTTCTCATTTGAACCTTCCGCCAAATATAATGCGATACCGATTAGCCATAGTTCCCTTTTTGAAATCGAATCAATGTCTGCTTTTGCAATACGTACTAAATCACTTTGTCGCGCTACCCGATCAGTTCGGCGTATATTAGCTCCTCTTCGCTGCCCTGCCTTCTTTTTTTCAGTTATTCTTTGTTGTTGCGGAACACTCAGCCCAACCTCTCGAAGCCACAACGAGAGAGTTGATTTCGCCACAGGCACAATACGCAAAATTTCAGAGTATGTCCTACCTTTCCTACGTAGCTGTACTGTTTTTTATTTGAGTTTTTTATTGACCATTTTCGAACATAGATTATGTATATAAATTATACTAAATCTATGTTCGGCTGTGGAACTTCCAGCGCGGAAAATATTGTTGCAAAATATTTTTTATATTGTTTTCAGT
>JBAXYC010000117.1:0-1703 GCA_037127615.1 bacterium
TTCGGACGAGCCGGTGTCTGTACCGTGCGCTTGGTATTCCTTGATGATTTCTTGGGTTAGCCAATCGATTTTAAACATATTCCTCGCAATTTATTTTGATATGAAAAACGTATCCTGATTATATTTTGTGACAAAATATAAAACTAGGATAATTGCAACAATAATTAGTACGTAAAGAATAACCTTCAAAAAGTTATTACCAGCCACGACGGAATTCGTTCTTGACTGACTTTCTTCTTGCGATTTCTCTTCTTTTACTTCTGGTGGGCTCTTTTTCACGATATCTTCTTTTTTTAGCTTCGCTCAAAATCCCAGACAACTGGACTTCCCGAAAGAATTTTCTGACAACTACTTCGGGATTTTCATTTCTTACCAATTTAAACTCACCCCTTTCAAAATTTTCTTGATCTAATTTATCACAAAAAGGTTAATTTATCAAGAAACTATTGCACCACCGCAGTCTGGGCGGTGGGAGCATTGGGTTTTATTTCGGTGTGATAACCGATGTCATACTCATCAATAGTAGGTGTATGTGTTCCATCTCCACTAGAGAGCGTAGCCTCGACTTGCAGATATCTATACCTCGTATCACCAGAGCGTGAAGTAACTGAAGAAAAGTTACTTGTCCACCCCGTCCAAGATGCTCCATCCGGGGATGTTCTGTATCGATATGCCGTTGAAGTATTCTGTGGAGCAGTTTCGATTGCATTGAAACTATCCCAGTTCCAAAAATTAACACCTCCATCAATTTGAGTAGCTCCAGTTGTATGAATACCAGTTGCTCCAGAGGTATATAATTCAAACTCGTAAAGTCCCACATTTGCAGGATACATCTGGGGCATGTCCGGTCCTGGTACGGTAATCTGGATATATCTATAATCTACGGATACCGTGTCATCATACCATTGGTGGGCTGGTGAACCGTGAAAAAGAAATAGTGGAGTGTAGCTAACATCGTCCGTTGAACCATTTACAGCGTACCATACACTATTTGGCTTCCCTCTAGTTCTCGTGATATGCCTAACGGACCCTAGGTCGATTTTAACCCAATAGGATATATCCTGTTGTGTCGCCAATGTTATACCCCATTGAGTCGATTCATTCCCGTCAAAAATATTTCCAATATCTCCAGAGTTTTGTCCAGAAGTTACTCTCTCTGGATGAGCACTATAATAGGCAGCCAGGTCAAGTTTACTGCTCCCGGCCAAATTAGATATCTCTATATTTCCACCTGGATTCGCTACTATGTTGTCCAGAGTTCCCGCAGACCAATCACTTTGGATATCCACCTTGGTTGAGGTAGAGGTAGCTTGAGATTTTGGGGATTTTTTCTGATAAATATTAAATATTATAAAACTAGCTAATACCAAAAGACCAATAACAATAAAATATTTATTCTTGGACACATCTATATTATAACGTAATCTAATATTAAAAAGCAGTGGCCCCGAGCGGTATGAACCACCCGGGGCCACAGAATAGATGCTAATCAACCGCCGTTACGTCCAGCAGGCTGAATGGCATCAGACATTCAATCCGCAGGTCACCATGGGATCTTATGAGCACCCCATCTTTGTAAGAAATTGCAGTGCCTGACTTGATGACCATGGGAGCAACCCCGTTTGCGCCAGGGCTACACCAAAACTTGAAGAAGTAGATCTCCGCTGGTGGGAGGTCTACATGAAAACCACGTTGTCCTTGAC
>JBAXYC010000118.1:0-1692 GCA_037127615.1 bacterium
GTTGTACCCGGAGAGAAACCACAGACTCGCCCGCCGCAAGGATGCGGCGGGCGAGTCTGTGGTTTCTCTCCGGGTACAACACCTCTATATCAAGCCCAGAACCAGGAAAAGCTATGGTGTGAAGTCCAGCATCAAGAGCTGCTTCATGAGCAATACCGTCGATACCAAGGGCAAGACCCGATACTATACATATATTGTATCCAGCTAGCCCGTGAATGAGCTCACGACATGCCGCAGCTCCATAATGGCTATAAGCACGCGACCCAACAACACAAAGGTATTTTATCTCAGTGTCACTTTTTGTGGGTTGTGTGGCAGAGGGTAGTGTGCCTTGCATGTATAGCTTCTTTGGACACGAGGGAATACGCCGCAAAAGCTCAGGAAACTGGTGTGGTAAAAGTATTTGAGTATTCATATGTTTTTTGTTACTATGGATACATTGTAAACAAGGGAGATAAAGTTTTCGTAAAGATTTGTTAAAATTTTAATAAAATCCCTCATTACACAATTATTTATGCTTGATATCAAATTCATCCGTGACAATAAAGACCTGATCGCCCTCGGTGCAAAGAAAAAGCACATTGCATTTAATGTTGATGAGCTTATTACTGCTGACGACGAACGTCGCGCAGCTCTCGCTCTTATTGAAGCAAAGCGTGCTGAGCAAAATGCAATGAGCGACAAGATTGCTAGCGCCACGAGTCCGGATGATCGCAACAAAATGATTGCTGACATGAAGACTTTGAAAACTGGTCTCCAAAAAGAGGAAGAGGCATTTAAAGATACTTTAAAGAAATGGCAGACGCTCATGCTCCAGGTGCCAAACATTCCAGATGTTAGTGTCCCAGAAGGAGACGATGATGCGGGTAATAAAGAGGTGCGTGCATGGGGAACGATCCGTGATTTCTCAAAAGAGACGCCACCATTTACTCCGAAAAATCAAGTTGAGCTTACCGAAGCACTCGATATGGCAGACTTTGAAAAGGGAACGAAAGTTGCTGGTTTCCGTGGTTACTTTTTAAAAAATGATGGCTTCACGCTCAACTTCGCAGTCTGGCAGTTTGTATTTGATTATTTTGTTAATGTAAAAAAGTATACACCAATGCTCGTGCCGTCACTTGTGCGTCGCGAGACACTACTCGGTACTGGCTATCTTCCACAAGGTGAAGAGGATCTCTATAAGACTCAAGACGGTGACTATCTTGCTGGTACTGGTGAGGTGGCGACGATGTCGTATTTTGCCGATGATATTATTCCAAAAGAAAAATTACCAATAAAAATCATTGCATTTTCACCATGTTTTCGTCGCGAAGCTGGAAGTCATGGTAAAGACACAAAAGGTCTTTTCCGTGTTCATGAATTTTTCAAATTCGAGCAAGTTATTCTCTGTGAAGCAAACCATGAAGAATCAGTAAAATACCATGAGGAGATCACAAAAAATGCCGAAGAAGTCATGCAGCTTCTCAATATTCCATATCATGTAGTTGTCAACTGTGGAGGTGATCTTGGACTTGGTCAAGTTAAAAAATACGATATCGAGGCGTGGAATCCATCTGAAGGAAAGTATCGTGAGACACACTCAGCCTCATATTTCCATGATTTCCAGACACGTCGTCTCAATATCCGTTACAAGGACACTGATGGAAAAATTAAATTTGCTCACTCACTCAACTGTACCGCCCTTCCGACGCC
>JBAXYC010000119.1:0-1679 GCA_037127615.1 bacterium
TCCCTATCGAAAAGCCCGGTTTTCTCAACCTCGCCCTGATTATGTGGGTTCTCAAACCAGAGGACGCCGTTGAGGTCACAATCACCAACACCAACCGTTCCTCGGCCTTGTAGTTTTTCAAAAAAAAACACCAGCGCATAGCGTCATGAAACTAAATATCGACCAAGAACAAAAAGAGATAACGGAGGGATGTTTCGGTAGTAAGTCCATACTTTATATATTGAACATCCGACTCGACGTAAGCCCTAGCGAAATGGAATCCATCAAAAAACAGAAACTTGATGAGAAGTTTATAGCTCAATTCCCGGCTGAAGGAATAGAAAGAAAGGTTTGGATCGGGGATATACTTAACAAAAATACTAGCTATATTTTCCACAGCATTTCCCTTTTGCAACAAATCGAAGAGCAGGTCATTGAACGATGCAAATCGTTAAAGCAAACCATTGAAGCAGATGCGAACTTTGGCGGTTCCAAGTCCATAGACCTGTAATTTTATGCGTTGGATTGCTATTGCGTTTATTTGGTTCTACCGCTTCGGCGTGCGACCATTCCGACGTAGGCATTGTCTTTTCTCCGAGTCATGTTCGACACATGTGGAGCGTATAACTAGGGTAAATGGAATACGGGCGGGGATTGCATCTTTTCGTGAACGCTTTCGTCAATGTCGCGGTGGTTACAGGTATCTGGACTGCGAACAATCTGACGGTTATTGCCTTGTGTGCGCTGATGGAACACGTTTTCAGGCATCAGCTTTATCGAATGCCCTACTTAGCCGGTTGAACGGAGTATTTGAGGTTCCTCCAACTCAAGTGGCTAAAAAAGTGCTCTATTTATGAAGTCATTTCCTTACGGCAGCGAATCTGTGCGACGGGCAACTATGTCCGGGCGAGCCTATTGGGAGAATCCCGACGGCAGCCGCTCTTACGAGATGTGTGATATGGGAGGCCAGACGTATTTGAAGCATCCAGACGGCTCCTGCTCCTATCTCCGGCGCGGGCTTTTCGGCGGATGGTATTGGGCACACCCAGATGGCTCGCGCACCAATATCTATCAAGACTGGATCGGTAACATTGTCGAGAGCCACTCTGATGGCCGCAAAAGTTATCTGCAACAGGGAATTTTTGGCCGTCCTTACAAGAAGCACTACTGATAAAAATCCACAACAACCCAAAACAACAAACCCATATTCGACCACTATGTCGTCTTTCAACCACTGCCCCAACTGTCATACGAAAGCCTCATCCGGCGTATTTTCCGGCGGGCAATTCCGCATTTTCGAGTGCAAGAAATGCCGCAAACTCTACTGCCATCACTGCGGAGGAAGTCGCTGCCCGGATTGCGGATCGCAAGATTACAGCGTCGCGGGAATATGCTACCCAAAATAATTTTCACTAAAACAGAACGAGTCAAAACAACATATGAAAAACCAAACCCAAAAACTCCTGCGAGCGTGGCTCCTTATCGCGGTCTGCATCACTACCTTGGTTGGCTGCATGTCCGTCGGCACCAACATCGATACGTCCAAAATATCCAGGATAAAAAAGGGAGTGACCACCGAAGCCGATCTGCTCAACCTCTTTGGCGAGCCCAATCAACGCAGTGTGAGCGGCAATGGACTCCAGACAATGGAGTGGACTTATGTGCAATCCAACGTGACCGCGCAGAGTTTCATTCCGGTT
>JBAXYC010000120.1:0-1650 GCA_037127615.1 bacterium
TCCATGAACGACTCCACACTTTCAGCAGTGACACCCCACCGCGCTGCGTACCGGCACACGCCGTCCACTCCTGCAGCCGTGTCATTTCGACTCGACACCAAGTCCCTTGTTTCACCCAACAACGAACACGCAAACTTTTCAGGACCACACAACTGTCGCAACAAAACACTGTACCTTAAAGGCCCCATCATGTCTGGTGCAACCACAGACCAGTACTCCGTTAACCAGCACCGCAAAACATCAAAGTGATCAGACGCTGCAGGAGCAGCAGCAGCACCTTCGTCGTAACCAGGCAGCACGCACAAATAATCAAACACGTGGCTTAATTCAGGCGCGTCCAGTGGGTGAGTAGGCGTCACGTACCCAGGTTCATCCGTTAGCTGCTTGTGTTTGGCCAGTGCCAACTCCAATGCCTCTGCAAACTCTGGCTCCGTAATGTCGTCAGTGGGCTCGTACTCGTCATCAAAATTGAAAACACCAGTTTGGCGGGTAGTGGCCCAGGGAGTCATGCACTCTGGCTTAATTGTCTCTGACACCAATGCTGCAGAAATCAGGGTGGACGGGGACGGGCTGGGTGTGGCTTGTACCGGCGTGGTTGACTCTCCACTCATCAGTAACTTGTGCACGCCCTTGGCCCACTTGACTGCCAGCACTTCCATGCCTTCGCCTCCATGTACAGGGTCCGTAGATTCAGTCAGCACGTACGCAAGCTTGAATGCAAATAAAAAATGGGCGGGTACTGCTGGAAGCACAGACGCGCTGAAACGAGACGACAGGGTGGTGTCAAGGTCAGACAGCTGCCACAGCAAGGTTAGAATCGGATCGTCAGCAGAGGCGGTACCGGACACAACCACCCCGCTTTCATTCCACGCCACGGTAGACAAAACAGCGCCATTGGACGTCAATCTTGCTTGACCAGCATACGACGGGTAAAAACAGGGTTTGGCTACCACAGCAGACGGCCGGCCAGGAGTGCAGCCGCCCAAAACTTCTTGGTCCGCAACTTTGGCGGGCAGCTTAAACGCGCGGGTACTCATGTGAATTTAAAAGCCGCGGGAAAATAAAAAGTGTACCACGGAAAAGGTGGACTTGAAGATGTGTTGAAATCACCGATTTTTAAAAGTATTAGGTGTACGCGATCTTGTTAAATTATTTATAACGATCTGTATATTCCTGCTTGAAGCTTTTGTTCTGCACACAATTCAACACCGTTTGTAGCAAGCATGGCTGCCATTACCCCTCACGGAGCAGGCTCTATTGAGCACGCGGTTAACAAGCAATTGAGCATGGAGGATGCTTTGGCAGAGGAATTTGTGGACTACAGCGCAGTGGATGAAGACGAGGATCAAGAGGAAGCGGAAGACGGCGAGCTGTTTGAAGAGCCGCCTGCACCAGAGGGACCTGCACCCAGTGCTGGTGTCCAGCCTGTTCAAACCGACGACGCTGACAATGTGTACGCGGGTCAGGTATCAAAAGCACTTGGTAAAGTCATTGACGATGACGACGAAGACAGCAGTGACGGCGACGACGACGACGATGCAAGCACGTACGAGCCGCCTGCGTGCCCGTACTTTCCTGGCGGCAAGCGCTCCACTGTGGATTTAACCATTCTGAGTTGGGGCGACGCCAATAAATTCTACAGGCATGGCA
>JBAXYC010000121.1:0-1611 GCA_037127615.1 bacterium
GGTCATGAACGTGTGCCTAGCCGCGACGGCCTTCGTGCCCCCCACGAGGGAGTTGAAGAACTCCAGGTGAAAGGGATGGATGCGCACCGCGATAATGACTTCGCTGGCAAGGACGATTCCCCCGAGGGCCATTCTCCAGACGCGGGCAGACAGTCTCCACCGCGCCAGACGCCCCGAAATCCAGGCGATGCCCAAGGCGCCCAGGACGCAGGTGGGCGGATAGCAGATGAGCAGGTAGTGGTTGAGGGCAGCGCGAAAAAGAAAGCTGCTCAGGGTGAGGGGGATGAGGACGAAGAGCCAGAGCAGCACCGGCGCCTCCCCGCGCATGCATTCATGGGCCGTTTGGCGGAGGCCGGCCAGCCAGATGATCAAGACCGCCACCGGCATCATGACGACATAGATCACGAAGTAGTAGTAGATGGGAACCGGTCGAATCACCCCGAAGAACCACTCCATGTTGCCGCCACTCTGGGCAATGCCGACAGGTTGAGCAAAGGCCTCGATGAAGGCTTCGATGGGATGTCCCCAGGTGTACGGCCATGTGAGGGTGAAGGTCAGAAAGCCCACGATGAGGGCGACCGTCATGAAACTCGCCAGGCGAAAGATGGTTTCTGGCCGCCGCCATTCCCGTTGAGCCAGCCAGCGCCACGCCAAGGCGGCTTGCAGAATGAGGACGGTCTGCATCCCGGTGCGGAAGTAGCAGGCGAAGATGACTCCCGCCCAGGCGGCGGAGATCCACCACGCGCGCCGCCGGCCGTCCTGGAAATGGCTCACCATGAAATACAGGGCGATCACCGAGGCGAGGCGCGACGGCAGGTCGTGAGAGGCAAAACGGTCGTGACCAAGGACCCCGGGAAAGAGGGAGTAGATGAGCGAGGCCAGGAGTCCCACGGAACTCCCGCCAAAACGGCGCCCGATCAAGAAAACCACCACGACCAGGACCGAGGAAAGCAGCGCGCCGATGAGACGCGCCGCGCGACGAGCGCGCGGATCATGTTGCCTTCGCCTCCGCTCGCTCCTCCTCCGCCGCCGCCGCCTGCTCCCGCTCCCGCTCCTCCGCCGCCGCCTCCGCCGCCCGCGCGTCGCAGCAGCGCGCCGACAAAGGGGGAGTACTGCAGGGTGAAGTCTGCGAGGAGCTTGAGCGCGAGGCGCGAGGACGGGGACTCTGCCGGCGGGCGAGGGGCGGGGGGCGCCTTTGCCGCCGCCGCAGCCGCGGGAGCGGAAGGAGACGCCGAAGGCGGGGCAGCAACGGAAGCGGGAGCGGGAGCAGCAGTGGAAGCAGCAGAGGTGCTGGTGTCATTGGCTTCCATCGCTGTCCCTTGCTCTCCCTCCTTGTCTTTCTCTCCCTTGCCTCCTCCGTCTTCCTCCTCTTCTTCTTCTTCGCTCGGAGGGGGCGCGAAGGGACCCTCCTCCAGGGCGGCGGCGATCAGAAGGTCAACAATGGCGAAGAACGAAGGGGGAGGGCGGCGGGGAGCAGCAGAGGCGGCAGTAGCGGCGGTGGCGGCAGCGGCTGCGGCGGCGGGAACGGCAGCAGAAGGTTTTGCCGGGGTCGACGCCGCGGTCGCCGCCGCCGTCGCGCTCGCACTCGCGCCCTTCTTCTCTCCTTCTCCT
>JBAXYC010000122.1:0-1604 GCA_037127615.1 bacterium
CATTTGGACCGCCCTATCGCTATTGAGTACCGAAGAAAGCATTGCAACACCATGTTCGGTAAATACGTACGACAAATAACCTTGTCCGCCCCGACCAATCTTTGAGGTTCCAATTTGGAACCTCAAAGATTCTGATTCTTCTTTCGTGAGCTGAAACATAAAATCATTCGGGAATCTTAATAAATTTCTTTTGACCGCCTTATTAAGATTTTTCGTTAAAACCCCATAAAGCTCTGCCAGGTCTTTGTCGAGCATAACTTTCTGCCCGCGAATGATAAAAATCTTCTGTTCAATAAGCTCCTCCGGTCTAGTCGTTACCGCTTTGGTGTTTTTACTCATATTTTATAGAAAATAAACAACAGAATATACTTCTGTGCATTGATTGATAATACTTGCTTCCCTTCTCGCTAAATAGTGTACAAAGTTGGCCTACATTTATAAAAACTTTGTCGTTGATGGGATAATTATAATTAAAAATAAAAAATCGCGGAAGTAGACAGCCGTAAAAATTTTGTTTGGTAATTTATTTTGTACGTTGAATACTTGACAAATATACAACAATCTGCTATTATCCTGTAGTAAATCGACACGTCATGAACTGAGCATCTGAGGAGTCCTGAGGTCCTATTGAGGCCACAAACAAGGACGAAACAGGTCGATTACTAAGTGAGACTCTCGTTACTCGTTTTTTTGAGGCAATTTGCCACACTAAAGAAACGGTACACGAAGGTTTCCGCCCGCTAGACACATTTGCTAGCGGGTTTCTTTTTTGCCTAAATTTTAAACTCTATGACACTACCATCTTCCATATTCATGTGATACCATCATTTTGTCACCTGAATAAGTAGCGACGAGCGAAAGAATTCCTAAATTCCGTCCACGGAATCAACAGAATTCAATATTTCAGGTAACTTGGGCTCACCGACCTTGCGTTGGTGAGCCCTCATTTTTTACCTATATCCTAAACTCTATAACAGTACCATCTTCTATGTTATGATATTTTTAAGGTATCATTCCATGAAAATGGTTACGCCCACTGGTTTCTAGAGGCGAAATCAGGGCCCGACGACACAAATCGTTGGGCTAACTTTTTGCCTAAATCTTAAACTCCATCACATCCCCGTCTTTGACGATATATTCCTTCCCTTCAGTACGGAGGAGGCCATGCTCGCGGGCGGCGCCAAAAGAGCCGGAAGCGATGAGCTTGTCCCATTCGATGACTTCAGCGCGGATGAATTTCTCTTCGAAATCGCCGTGGATGGCAGTGCCGGCTTTTGGAGCAGTCCAGCCGCGGCCGATGGTCCAGGCGCGAGTTTCCTTTTCGCCAGTTGTAAAATACGTAATAAGGTTGAGTAGCTCGTAGCCTTTTTTGATCAGGTTGTCGATACCATCATCTTTTGCACCGAGGCCTTCGCGGAGCTCTTTCTTGTCCTTTTCATCAATATCTTTGAGCTCGTGCTCGATACCCGCATCCACGATGACCCACTTCGCATCATTTTCTTTGAAAAATCTCATGAGCGCGGCATAGCGCGGCTCGGGAGCACCGGATGCGTCTTTCATTTCATCAAGGTTATTGCCGCCCGCTTTTTTATTCAAAATATACA
>JBAXYC010000123.1:0-1594 GCA_037127615.1 bacterium
ATTTATTACAGCTTGGGTGTTCTCTTTTGTGTCTCTTCCAGCGTAATCCGTCCTTGCGTGAAGGCCCGCCATCACAAAATCA
The DNA here is from genome assembly GCA_037127615.1 of bacterium. Taxonomy (GTDB): domain Bacteria; phylum Patescibacteriota; class Minisyncoccia; order Phycocordibacterales; family PALSA-1337; genus PALSA-1337. The sequence goes on from JBAXYC010000123.1 coordinate 83, forward strand.
AGCTTGTTTTGCAAGTCTAGGGGGATATCGATGTCACCATTTTCATTTAGGATATTAGCTTCACATGATTTTAAGAAAGTAACACCGTCAATTGTCTTGGGCAAACGTAACATATTTTCGAAATAGCCAAGGTGTGGAGCACCTTCCATATCAGGGCCATGATCAGCGATAGCGACTAAGTCCATTGTGTTTTTAGACGCAAATCTAAAAATTTCCGAAATCGTGCTATACGCATGACCGCTTCCGATACTATGTACATGCAAATCGTTTTTTAACATATATTCCTTTAACTTGATATTAGCACGCATTATACTCTCAAACACGACATTTTGAAAGTGAAAACCAGCTAGGGCAGCCTAGCTGGTTTTAGTTTCGAATCTCTTCTTCTAGCCAGGGGATGGTTTTCTCTTTTCTCTGCCAGAAAACATCCTCTAGGAGGTAGTGCACGGCAAGTGCTCTCCATGGTCCGTATTCAGCGTTAAGGAAATCCACTGTCTCCTCTGGTGGGTTCAGCTTGTTCCCGAACAGGAGCATTGAAAGAATCTTGCCTTCCCACGGCGATATGTGATCTAACGCATCGTAGAAGTGGAAGTACTCAAACAATAGGTACCAGACCGACTGTGGTCCTACGCCATAGATGGAGAGAAGAGATTTTTTGGCATCCTCTTTATCCATCCTGCGCAGACCAGGCTCGTCTACCTCGCCCTCAGCAAACGCTTGCGAGATTCTCTTGACGATCTTCGCTCGGTAGCCGATGCGTAGCTCTCTGAGATGTTCCTCTGTAGTCTTCTCGATTGCTTTTGGCTCCCAAACAGCGCAAATTTCCTTCCCCGCGAAGGAAACTCTGGTGCCAAAATCATTGAGCAGTGCTTCCGTCATAGCGATAGAGCGCTTCACTACGGTGTTCTGAAGCATCGTTGTGATCATGAGAAACTCGTACAGTGAGTAGGCACAAGATGGACGCATCCCTCGGAGCCTTTTGATTGGTCCCGAAAGCGCTTTGTCGGCCTTGAACGAACGGTTGAAGTCAGAGATGTCAGCACCCAGGTTGTATCTGAATGTTATCTCCGCAACAATCTCGTCCTTATCTTGCTGGCTTATCTTTGCTCCAGGTCGAGCATAAACTGCCAGCGTTACCTCTGGATGATTTACGTCATTTCCGGAATCAGATAGAACGATCCCGAATAGTGAACGACCGATCCGGAGTGTTTGGTAGAGCTTCCCGTTCTCAAAGAAGACAATCGCCGATTGATAGTGAGAAGGCTTGAATGCCGTGGCTACGAAATTGAAAGGTGCGCTTGGCTTAAGTCTAAGCCTACACGCCTGAACCATCTTAACTGTTTTCTTCACGACAACCCTCCTCATTCAGGTGTTTTATAAGCATAGTAAATTATAGCATAGTAAAGGGAATCTTTTTAATAAAATGAGGAGGGCCCCTCCGTTAAGAGGGGCCCTTGGTTGGCAGTGGAACGAGGGAAAAGCCTCGAATCTTGTCTTTGCGGTTTCGATAGT
>JBAXYC010000124.1:0-1585 GCA_037127615.1 bacterium
CTATGATACAGGTGTAGATGGATGGAGTGGAGAAGATAATCTAACAGCAGGAACAATTATAGACCCTCCTGCAACAACTACCCCAACTGAATTCACTATCACCTCCCAAACAACAGGTGAAGGATCAGGAGTTGTCTCAGGACATCAAAACCCATACACATCAGGATCAACTGCAACCCTAACAGCAACACCAAACCAAGGATCAAGCTTCACTGGATGGAGTGGAGCATGCACCAACACAAGTGGAGTATGTACTGTACTTATGAATGGAAACAAATCAGTAACAGCAAGCTTCACAACAAATGGGCAAACCTCTCCAACACCACCCACACCAGTTATCACGATGCCACAGTTTGATGGTAAGGTATACCCATCATCAACTACAAAAGTGATAGTACTTTGGACAAGTACATCTTCAAGACACTTTATCTATGTTCAAGACAAAACAGATCCATCGATGAACACTATAACAAGAGATGGTGTTAAATATATGATCTACAGAGATCCTCTTGCTCAATCAAGAATACAATCTGTTAATGTCCTTCCAGGACATACATACTATGCTTCTGTAAGATCAGGAACTACAAACAACCTGTCTGCTGAAAGAACAATCACATGGAGTGTTGCACCAACAACAGAATACACAATCACAACTCAAGGATTCGGAGCAGGATCAGGATCAGTATCAGGAAACTCAAGTCCTTATACACCTGGATCAACTGCAACCCTAACCGCAACAGCAAACAGCGGATCAACCTTCACTGGATGGAGTGGAGCATGTACCAATACAACTGGAGCATGTAATCTAACTATGGATGGAAACAAACATGTGGTAGCAAACTTTGCACTATCATCAGTTGTTGATCCAAACATCCTTGCAATCACATCACCTGCAAACCATGCGGTACTCCCAGCAAACACAATATCAGTAACTGTAACCTGGAATGGAAGTGCTTCAAACTATCTTGTACGTGCACAAGATGAGACTGACAATACAAAGAATACAATTACTAAAGGAGTAGGAAAGTATCTAGTATATGAAGACAATCAAAGGACCAAGTCATATACAATAAACAACCTAGTCAAAGGACACTCATACTATGTTTGGGTACACGAAGGAACAGCTACAAGCTTCAAACCAGAAGTTGCTATATCCTTCAGTGTTGCAAACGATACTGCAATGAACTCAAACAAAGGACTGTTCTCATACATCATGAGTGGTATCTCTCTAATTAAAGATACTCTGACCGCTTCCACTATCAAGATCTTTGAGATGATTTGGGGGAGGTAGGGGTGAGGTGAATCTAGAGTAGAGGATTAAAAACAAAAACGACACAAGAAATTCTGTGTCGTTTTTGTTTTTTTGTGGTGGGCGATAAGGGACTCGGTCCTTACAGGACCTGCACAGTCTTCGTATTGTGCTCGTACCTTCGCACAATATACTCAGACTTTTCTCGTCCCTTACAGAGATGCCTCAAGGCATCTCTTCTCACCCAACAAAAAATACAGACCTGCGTCTGTATTTTTCTTGTGGGCGATAAGGGACTCGAACCCCTGACCTTCTCAGTGTAAATGAGTTGCTCTA
>JBAXYC010000125.1:0-1540 GCA_037127615.1 bacterium
ATGTAACTTTCTGCTTATTTGTAGTAATTGTTATTACGGATACTATAGTGTCTAGGCGAATTATCAGAAGGTTTAAAAATAAATAAAGGAAGAAGATCTCCATTAGTACAAATTAAAAACAGCGACCAATAAGGTCGTTGTTTTTAATTTGGCGGAGGAGGGGAGATTCGAACTCCCGCTCCAGGTTTCCCCAGACTAACGATTTAGCAAACCGTCCCCTTCAGCCACTTGGGTACTCCTCCACTTTTTGGGTCACACACTTACGCAAGTAACTCCTGTATAAAACGCAAGCTTAGGGGACGGTAGCCGTCATTAATTTACGTTTCACGCAGCAGCCACTAGGGTACTCCTCCTCGTCATCGTTAGCTTTCAGTTTTCGCTTCCGAACAAGTTCGAAAGTTGTCACTTATCGCAACGATTCCTCTCAGTTTTGCAAACAGCCTTCGGCTTGGTTAACAAAACTGTACAAGCTACATTATCCACGCTACTCCTGTCTAAAGCGTAAGATTTAGGAAATATTACACTTGTCAACTGCACTATTTTATCATAACCAGAGGCGAGAGAATAGATTGTTATTTAATTCCTGCATTGGTTCGTTCGGTTGACCATCGTTCTTTTATTTCCGAATAATGATCCTCAGTCGATTTTTGTAATCTACCTAGAATAGTCTTTATCTCTTGATCGTCTGAGCTATAAACTTTGAAAATACCTGATTCAAGTAATGAATTCTCTAAATCCATGCTAATAGATAGTGCCTTGATTGCCGAGGCCGATTCTGCCCGTATCTTGTTAGTTTGATTTGCAACATAAGCACCAAAACTAACTATAGATTCCATGTTAAATCGATCTGATTCCATCGCCACACTGCCTTGTTTTACCATTTCAAAAAGTTCTCTTAACCAACTAGAATGTAACATCTCGTCCTTTGCAATAGCTATCCAAAATTTACTATCACCAGGGAATAGAGTCGCATTTTCAATATACATCTTGCTTATTAACTCTTCGTTTTGCATCATCGCCTTTATCAAATCGGGGGCTTTGTTTGTTGAATCTGTCATTAAACTATAATATCAATTTATAGTTAAAAGTGGAACAGGGAACTATTTAGCAATGAATTCCCAAGTGGTGAGGGCGAGATATCGGCCTTTGGCCTCCTCCGCTCGTTTGCGAAAAAATGTTCGCTGGGCAGCGAAACACTTTTTCGTTTCAGTCGCTACGCCGAACACGCGGTTTGCGCTGTTCCACAGCACCCGCGAGTTCGGATCTCGACCCTAGCAATTTAAAAACAGCGACCAAAAGGTCGTTGTTTTTAAATTGGCGGAGAGGGCGAGATTCGAACTCGCGGTACCATTGCTGACACGACAGTTTTCAAGACTGTTCCCTTAAACCACTCGGGCACCTCTCCGTATAAATTAGTTACGATGACAATAATAACAGATACAAACGTCTCAGTCGAGAGTTTGCCTAGCGATTACAGCTATCCAAACATGCTTTGCGCCAGCATCGCGCAGAGCCTGACTGGCATATTTAACCGTTGCAC
>JBAXYC010000126.1:0-1536 GCA_037127615.1 bacterium
TTCGAACTTAGAAGAATAATAACAATTGATAAGAAAACTATATAAATTTTAAATAGATATTAGCTAACTATGAAACAACTAAAATTAATTTGTGTTATAACTTTTTTTATTACATTATCAGCTTCATCGCGATTGTTCTTATTGGTATTTTGATTGGGCTTGTTATTCATCTTCATTTAAAATTAAAAAAATTCCTGGCTGGTAGTGATGTAAAAAACCTCGATGGCACGATCAGTGAAATGAAAAAATCCATTAACGACCTCCAGATTTTTAAAAAAGAACTCGAGAGCTATCTCGTCAGTGTCGAGGCTCGCATCCGTCGCAGCGTTCAATCTGTTAGTACGGTGCGTTTCAATCCATTTAAAGGCACGGGCTCGGGCGGCAACCAAAGCTTCGCCACTGCATTTATGAACGAAGAGGGCGACGGTGTCGTCGTCTCAAGCCTCTACTCACGCGAGCATGTCAGTGTTTTCTCAAAACCTATCAAAGCTCACAAGGCCGAATACGAACTCTCCGACGAGGAACAGAACGCCCTCGATGCTGCTGAAAAGATTTTGAAGGCTGGAAAATAAAAAAGGGCTGTTCGTTCGCGAACAGCCCTTGGGGTTTGGTTGATTTTTTTGGTAAACTAAATTTCCACGCGCACATCAACACCGGACATGCGCTTGAGCTTCTTCCTGAGCGCATCGGCAAGTTTTTGACTGACTCCCACACTTTCTGAAATGGTGATTTCTGGAGTCTGGCCACCTTTGTTGTCTTTCCCGTGGTCATGGCCAGTTGAAATTGTTACCAGACCTCTTACTTCTTTTGGCCATTTAGCCAATGATTTTTCTGCCTCGAGTGCCAGGTCGGCATTGCCTCTGACTCCGAAACCTTCGATTTTTATTATCATATATCGACTAGTTGTGCTGCTTTTGGTTGAGTTGGTGAGATTGTGAACCGCCAAAATGACAATATCATCGTTGCAGGCCATTGTCAATTCTCATTTTTTCTGATATGCTACGATTCTATACACGAAAATGTCACCTAAAAAGACCACACCCGCCACAAAAAAACTTACAACACGACCTCCAGTCGTGGTAGTGATGGGCCATATCGATCACGGCAAGTCGACCCTTCTCGACTACATTCGTAAAAGCAATATCGTTGCAGGCGAAGCGGGTGGCATCACACAGCATATGGGAGCCTACGAAGTCGCACATGCTGGCGGCAAGATCACCTTCATCGACACGCCAGGTCATGAGGCATTTGGTAGTATCCGCACACGTGGAGCTGAAGTTGCGGATATCGCTATCCTCGTCGTCTCAGCTGAAGACGGTGTAAAGCCACAGACACTCGAAGCCTACAAAGCCATCCAATCCGCAAAACTTCCCTACATCGTCGCTATCAACAAGATCGACAAACCAGAAGCAAATATCGAGCGCACAAAGCTCAATCTTTCTGAAAATGAAATCTACCTCGAAGGTTATGGTGGCGATATTTCTTTTGTGCCGATTTCTGCTCTCACTGGTAAAGGTGTTCCCGAACTCCTCGAGC
>JBAXYC010000127.1:0-1523 GCA_037127615.1 bacterium
CATGATAGAATGCAGACCGAATTGTTCTTTGGTAAAAAATAAATTTCGAAGCAATTCATGTAGTAAACATCAACCCACAACAACGGAGGTACCAGATGGTTCAACAAATATGTCCGATACAACGTGACGGCCTTGGACCGCACGGAGCAGTCGAATACGCCTTCATTGGTGAAGATGGTGATATTCAGATTGTGCTATTCCTGGGCGCAGCGCGCTGTGGTAAAGGCACACAAGCGAATGCCCTTCAAACCCAGCTTGGAATCCCTGTCTTTTCACTCGGCAATGTGTTGCGTGAACTGGCAGCGCAAAACAAGGATGATCTTCGGTTCCAGTCCGCGGTCCAGAGTAAGCTCGTCGATGACGAAATCGTCATGGAGCTTACGAAGACCTGGATTGAAAAGCAGGTCGCAGCAAATCACCCGTCACGGATCATCGTCCTTGATGGACCAATGCGCAACCTGCGTCAACAAGAAGAACTCATGGAGTATTTTCTCCTCAAGGGCTACAAAGTTAAGGTCGTGTGGGTCACAACTGAGCCAGAAGTCTGCGCTCAGCGGCCACCTCGGCCCGACCGTCTTTTCGAAGATACTGACCCGGTAAAAGTAAAAATGCGTATCGAGGATTTCTATATCCACACGCAGCCGGTGAGGTTTAACTTCCGAAACTATGGCATCGATGTCGACAACGGCAACATGCTCCTCGTCGACAACGAACCGCTGACTAAGCGCGAAGTCGGTGAACAAATCATTGATTTCTTGGGCTTGCCTATCACGGTGGACGTTCTTCACCCTGAAAAAACGAACACCTGAAACAAAATCTGTTCACAACCAATCCCGGCGACATACTGCCGGGATTTTTATTACCTAGTTGAGCCATTTCAGTCGAGTTGACGCAAAATCCATTTTATGCTTTACTATATGTCTAATTTGGGCCTCGGCCTCTTTTTAATTTAATCAATTGTAACCTTATTTAAACGCTTTTATGGAAATTCGTAATATCGCAATCATCGCCCACGTGGACCACGGCAAGACCACGCTGACCGACGCTATCATGACCCAATGTGGCCATGTTGACGAAGGCTCAATGGACTCAAATGCACTCGAACAGGAGCGCGGTATTACTATTTATGCGAAAAATACGTCGGTCAACTACAAAGGTACAAAGATCAACATTGTCGACACGCCAGGTCACGCCGACTTCGGCTCAGAGGTAGAGCGCGTGCTCCGATCTATCGACACGGTGCTCCTCGTCGTCGACGCACAGGAAGGTCCGATGCCACAGACTCGCTTTGTTTTGAAGAAGTCTCTTGAGCTTGGTCTCAAACCTATCGTCATCATCAACAAGATCGACAAACCAGCCGCAAACCCAGAGTCAGCGCATGAAATGGTCCTCGAGCTCTTCCTCGAGCTTGGTGCAAATGACACGCAGATCGATTTCCCTACTGTATACGCGATCGGTCGCCAGGGTATTGCAAAGATGAATCTGAAAGACGATTCGAAAGACCTCACACCTCTCCTCGACTG
>JBAXYC010000128.1:0-1503 GCA_037127615.1 bacterium
CGACACCGCCGCTCTGATCATCCCCTTTTCTTCCGATGAAAGTAGGTTCTGATACACGGTCACCCAGCCGCCGGTTGTCGCACCTCGAGCGTCCGCCGGGTTGTAGACATAAAAACTGCTCGCATCTGCTGGGAGAAGTGAAAGGTTTGTCATCGGGTCGGGCTGACCAGGCACCTGTCGATTTTTTGGAAAATGTAAATGCCCTAAAAATTGTACTTGAAACTGCGCAAATGAGGCACCAGAAATAACGGCGACTTTTGTGTGGATAAGTAGCTCACCGAGCAACGCCGCCATCTCAGCGTCAAGTGGCATCTTACTCTCTGCAAGCGTGCCGTCGAGGTCGAAAATAATGAGTTGTGGTAATGATTGCATGGAATCGAAACAAGTTAGACCGAAATTTGTATTAAATAGTGTTCTTCTATTGTATAATAGAATACACATAATGCCATAATGGGAAATTTACCTGCCCCTAAGCTTGTTCCGATCACTGTTACTCAGCATGGCCCCACGACCATCATCGTCTATAAAGAAGTCGGTGCGGTTTTTTCAATGAATTCCTCTATCGCATCTTCACTGCGAGTCGCCACGAGCAGCGACGGTGTGCAATTCAAACTCCATTCTGAGTCACTCATCCTTGCGCGCACAATGAAAAATGAAAAGATCGACGACTGCAGCAACTTTCGACTATCGGTCCTTGGTGATGAATACATATTATCCTACGAAAAGAAAACAGGGACCACAAAAACAGGAATTAAAAAAGAGGTTGTTATTACGCGTTCACATAACCTTACAAAATTTAAGATCCACAAAAACACCTCTCGTACTGAGCGGCCTGACCACTCAGGACTTGCGGTACACCTCGGACACACTGGGGATAGAAAAAATAAATTCGCATTTTACTACGGTTCCCCGACCATCACTGTCGCTGAGTCGGCCGACCTCGAAACATGGACGATAAACAATGCCCTTCTACTCTCTCCTCGAAGCGGATTTTTTGATCATGGACAGCTCTCAATCGTCGCAGCACATTCTATTCCCGAAGGTATCGCCATTCTTTATCAAACACATGCTTATGAAAATGGCAAAGAGCAAATCCTCGTCGGTGGGGCACTATTTGCACACGACAACCCACAAAAAATACTATGGCGTTCTGAACTTCCGCTCTGGGAGCACGAATACGAAAAATCTACAGCTGTTGATACAAACGGCGAAGCATTGTGGCGAGTCTGTGGAGCGATCTTCAAAAAAGATTCTATTCTGATCTATCTCGTTTCTCGGGACGGCGACTTGTCAGTAGTAGCGATACCAAATCGTTTTCATACACTAAGTACAAAAAAACAAAAACCACCATCACATATTACTCGTCACACATCGAATCCAATCATCGAACCGATCCCGCATCATGAATGGCAGTCACAGGCCACATTCAACCCTGCCGCGCTCGAGGTGGATGGTCGCATCCACCTCCTCTACCGAGCTATGGGTGGAGACGGTGTTTCGCGC
>JBAXYC010000129.1:0-1500 GCA_037127615.1 bacterium
GTCTTATTGTCCTTGGTATCGCCATGCTCATCATCATCGAATCCTTCGCCAATATCGCCGCCATGATGGGCATCATCCCGCTCTCAGGGAAGCCGCTCCTCTTCGTCAGCCACGGCGGCACCGCGCTCCTCATCATCCTCGCGACGGTCGGCATTATCGCGAATATCTCGAAGTTTCAGAAGAAGTAGAGAATTTAATAGTTAAGCAACAGAAAACCGCAATACAGCATGCTTTCGAAGAGACCAGAAATTTTTTACTAAAAATTTCTTAATCCTCAGCGCCTTCGCGCTTCCGTAGTCTCTTCTCAAACATCCTGTATTGCTGGTTTTCCGTTACTTAATTCCTAAAATACCCATATTTTGAGGCCTTATTTAGGCTTGACGGATAGGTATTAAGTGTGCTATAATACTACCAGTTAGCGTTGTTGCTTAATCGTTTGTAGCGGACTCCAAGAGCATCTAATCTAGGCGCTTTGAGAGTCCGAAATAAACAAAACAACAATTGAAATCATGAAAACAATCATCACTATTGCAGTCGTTCTCTACATCATCGGCACCGCAGTGCAGTTTAGCCACCACGACATTACCGGAATCGTTTGCTTCGTTGGTGCCGGTGGTTTGGTGGCAGGAATCTTTGCTGGCCGTTGGGCCGCTCGGGTCGAGGCCCGTGAACACCAGCAGCTGTTCAATAAAAAATCCTGATCCTTGTCCACATCAGACAACCAGGTAACCCAGCTTCCTCGAGAAGTTGGGTTTTTTCTTTTGGTAATTATTAAAATATCCGTGCTCGAGAGAGCGGTACACATTGCCGGAGACCTCCACCCCTATGCTATAATAATCCCCATGAAAATCCTTTTTACAGGCGGCGGTACCGGCGGACATTTTTATCCGATTATTGCTATTGCGGAAGCAATCCATGAGGAGGCGAAAGTGAAGAAGATCCTCACCCCGCAGCTTTTTTATATGGCGCCGACAAAGTACAACCCGCGCGCTCTTTTTGATAATGATATTGAGTTTATCCAAGTGTCAGCAGGGAAGGTGCGTCGCTATTTTTCATTACTCAACATAACTGACGGCGTAAAGACCGCATACGGCATCATTGTCGCATTATTTAAAGTGTTCAGTCTGTACCCCGACGTCGTCTTTAGTAAAGGTGGTTATGCAAGCTTTCCGATACTTGTCGCTGCGCGCCTATGGCGCATTCCTGTCATCATTCACGAGTCAGATAGCCATCCTGGCCGCGTGACCGCATGGGCTGCAAAGTTTGCAAAGCGCATTGCCGTATCTTACCCCGACGCCGCCGACTATTTTTCAGAAAAAGATCGACCAAAAATCGCCTTCACTGGCAACCCTATTCGTCACGAGCTCATTGCGCCACTCTCGACCGGTGCACGCGAGTACCTCAAGCTCGAGAAAAAAACACCAGTTATCTTTATCATCGGTGGTTCACACGGTTCGGTTGCGATAAACGATGTGATCATCGAATCAATCGCTGACCTCG